>MVQS01000118.1 GCA_002067855.1 Syntrophaceae bacterium PtaB.Bin038 | reverse complement strand
CGCCACCCGCTCGCGGATCCCCGTGAAGAGCTCGTACTCCCGCTCGCGGCGCTTCTCCTCGGCGTGCAGCACCGTGTGCTCGTACTCCTTGAGCTCCTCGTTGATGTAGCGCTCGGCGTTGACGAGGGTCTGCTTGCGGATGTACTCCGCGGGGACCGACCCCGTCTGGGACTTCGTCACCTCGATGTAGTAGCCGAAGACGCTGTTGAAGCCCACGCGGAGGTTGGGGATGCCGGTCCTCCGGCGCTCCTTCTCCTCGAGGGCGGCGATCCACGACTTCCCGTCGCGCGCGATCGAAACGATCCGGTCGAGCTCGGCGTCGAAGCCCTCCCGGACGATCCCTCCCTCGCGCAGCGCCGGCGGGGGGTCGTCGACGATGGAACGCTCGAGCAGGTCCAGCGTCTCGGGCATCTCGTCGATCCCCTCACGGATCGCGGCAAGCACAGGGGCCTGGAACGCCGCGAGGATCCCCTTCAGCCCCGGAAGCGCGCGCAGCGATGCGCGGAGGGCCGCCAGGTCCCGTCCGTTGGCCGCCCCGAGGGAGATGCGCGCGCCCAGACGCTCCATGTCGTAGAGCCCTGCGAGGGCCTTTCGCAGGTCCCGGCGCACGAGGTGGGCCTCGCGGATCTCGCCGACGGCGGCGAGCCGCTCCCGGATCCGTTCCGTGTCGAGCAGGGGGTAGGCAAGCCACCACCGGAGCCTCCGCCCCCCCATGGGCGTCATCGTCTCGTCGAGGATGTGGAAGAGGGTCCCCTCCCTCGTGCCCCCCTGGGTCGTGGCGAAGAGCTCGAGGTTGCGTTTCGCCGTCTCGTCGAGGACGAGGAAGCTCTCCGAGCGGTAGGCCGTGATCTCGTTGATGTGCGCGAGGCTCTCCTTCTGGGTCTCCCGGACATAGCGCAGGACCGCGCCGGCGGCGGCGATCAGGGCGGGCCGGCGGTCCGGCTCGAGCCGGGCGATGGATTCGGCGCCGAGGTGCTCGCCCAGGATCGCAAGCGAGGCCCCGTGATCGAACCAGTCCCGCGGGAAGCGGTTGATCACGCACCCGTCCAGCTCGCGGGCCAGGACCGTCTCCAGCATCGGGTCCCTGAACCCCTCCTCCAGGACGATCTCGCGGAACCCGTGGCGGATCACCTCGTCGAGAAAGAAGGGGCGGTCCACGATCTGCGTGGCCCGGAACTCGCCCGTCGAGACGTCCAGGAAGGCGAGCCCGAAAGCCTCGCCCCGCTGGGCGATGCCGGCGAGGAAGTTGTTCTGCTTGGCCTCCAGGCTGTCGGGGTCCAGGACGACGCCCGGCGTCACGACGCGCACCACCTCGCGCTTCACCACCCCCTTGGCGAGGCGGGGGTCCTCCATCTGCTCGCAGATGGCCACCTTGTGCCCCTTCGAGATGAGCTTCGCGATGTAGGACGACGCCGCGTGCCAGGGGAAGCCGCAGAGCGGCACGCTGTCCTCCTTCCCCTTGTCGCGGGAGGTGAGCGTGATCTCCAGGAGCTTCGAGGCCAGCACGGCATCCTCGAAGAACATCTCGTAGAAATCGCCCATCCGGAAGAAGAGGATGCAGTCGGGGTAGCGGGACTTGATCTCCAGGTACTGCCGCATGGCGGGCGTGAGGGAACTCATTCCCAGCGGTCCCCCTTCTTCTCGAGGTCGATCGCGCCGGGCCCGACCCGCCCGTGCATCGCCGGGCCGCCGGGCCCCCCGGGGATCCCCCGGTCGGCGATCAGGGTGCCGAGCAGCCAGTTGACGACGCTGACGATCACGGCGCCCAGGACGGCGGGCCAGAAACCTTGGACGTCGAAGCCGGGGATGAGCGCCGAGGCGATCTTGAGCAGCGCCGCGTTGATGACGAGGGTGAACAGGCCCAGGGTCAAAATATTGACAGGCAGGGTCAGGATGATCAGGATGGGCTTGAAGAAGACGTTGAGAAACCCCAGGATCGCCGCCGCGAAAAACGCGGCCCAGAACCCCGTGACGACGATCCCCTCGACGAAGTAGGCCGCCGCCAGGATCGCCGCGGTGAGAATCAGCCATCGGATCAGGATGCCGGCCATTCTTGTCTCCTTCGATCGGCTTCAGGGAAATGAGAGTCATTCCGGGCGAAGTCCACAACGCGTCGCCCGGCGACGAAGTTACGAAGTCGGGAAGTTAAGAAGTTCGGCGAATCCT
This sequence comes from Syntrophaceae bacterium PtaB.Bin038, assembly GCA_002067855.1. Taxonomy (GTDB): domain Bacteria; phylum Desulfobacterota; class Syntrophia; order Syntrophales; family UBA2192; genus UBA2192. Next base: position 2,320 of record MVQS01000118.1, on the reverse strand, counting down.
GTGTTCCCCGATCCGCCGCAGGCAAGACCACGCTTCCCAGCTTCTCAACTTCCCGGCTTCCGAGCTTTGTAGCACGCTTCGGCTTTTTTTTCACCTCCCGGCCGCGCAGGCGGGGAAAACCAGAAAAATTGTCGGGAAAGCGACGGGTTACAACATTTTCACCGTTGCGCAAATGCAGATTGGGCGGTATGATGGCCCGGCTTGCGGAAAAAGACGAAAGGAAGGCAACCGTGGGGAAAACCTTAACGCACAAACTCATCGAAAACCACCTCGTGTCGGGGAGGATCAAGCCCGGCAGCGAGATCGGCATCCGCATCGACCAGACCCTCACCCAGGACGCCACCGGCACCATGGCGTACCTGCAGTTCGAGGCCATGGGGATCGGGCGGGTGCGCACGGAGCTCTCGATGAGCTACATCGACCACAACACGATCCAGATCGGCTTCGAGAACGCCGACGACCACCGCTACCTGCACTCCGTCGCGCGCCGATACGGCATCCGCCTCTCGCGGGCGGGAAACGGCATCTGCCACCAGGTGCACCTGGAACGGTTCGGCAGGCCGGGGAAGACCCTCCTGGGCTCCGACAGCCACACGTCCACCTGCGGGGCCCTGGGCATGCTCGCCGTCGGGGCCGGCGGGCTCGACGTGGCGCTTGCCATGGCCGGCGAGCCGTTCTTCCTGACCTGCCCGCGGGTGGTCCGCGTGAACCTCGCGGGGAAGCTCCCCCCCTGGGTCTCGGCCAAGGACGTGATCCTGAAGCTCCTGGAGATCTTCACGACGCGGGGCAACGTGGGCCACGTCTTCGAGTACGGCGGCGAGGGCCTCGAGAGCCTCACCGTGCCCGAGCGGGCCACCATCGCCAACATGGGGGCGGAGCTGGGGCTGACGACCTCCGTCTTCCCCAGCGACGGGATGACGCGGCGCTTCCTGGCGGCCGAGCTGCGGGAGGCCGACTGGGTCGAGCTGGCCGCCGACCCCGACGCGCGCTACGAACGGGTGGTCGAGATCGACCTCGCGGGGCTCGTCCCGCTGGCCGCGAAGCCCCACAGCCCGGACAACATCGGCACGGTGCGGGAGATTGCGGGCATCCCCGTGGACCAGGTCTGCATCGGCAGCTGCACGAACTCCTCGTACCGGGAACTCGCCACGGTGGCCCGCATCGTCCGCGGGCGGGTGGCCCACCCCCGGGTGAGCTTCATCGTCACGCCCGGCTCCCGGCAGGTGCTCGAGAACCTGGCCCGCGACGGCTACCTCGCGGACCTTCTGGCCGCGGGGGCGAGGCTCACGGAGAGCACCTGCGGCTTCTGCATCGGCGGCAGCCACAGCCCCGGCTCCAGGGGCGTGTCGCTGCGCACCTCGAACCGCAACTTCTACGGCCGCTCGGGCACGGAGGATGCCGAGGTCTACCTGGTGAGCCCCGAAACGGCGGCGGCGGCCGTCGTGACGGGTGCCGTCACGGACCCGAGGGACCTCGGCATGGATTACCCCGCCGTGGCGATGCCGGAGCGATTCCGCGTCGACGACTGCATGATCCTCGAGCCCGCCCCCCCGGAAAGGGCGGCCTCTATCGAGATCCTCCGCGGGCCCAACATCGGCAGCCCGCCGGAAAACGGGCCGCTGCCGGGGCGCCTCGACGGCGAGGTCACCATCAAGGTGGGAGACAAGATCACGACGGACCACATCATGCCCGCCGGGGCCCGGATGAAGTACCGCTCCAACATCCGCCGCTACGCCGATTTCGTCTTCGAGGTGCTCGACCCCACCTTCCCTGCGCGGGCGGCGAAGATCCGCGACAACGGGCGCCACAACGTCGTCGTCGCCGGTCAGTCCTACGGCCAGGGCTCGTCGCGGGAGCACGCGGCCCTGTGCCCCATGTACCTGGGCGTCAAGGCCGTCATCGCGAAGAGCTACGAGCGCATCCACACGGCCAACCTCATCAACTTCGGGATCCTGCCGCTTGTCTTCGAGAACGAATCCGAGTACAACCTCCTGGACCAGGGCGACAGCCTCGAGATCCCCGACCTCCGGGGCGCCGTGGCGGCGGGGGGGCCCCTGACGGTCCGCAACGCAACCAAGGGGCGCAGCTTTTCCGTCACCTGCACGCTCTCGGAGAGGCAGAAGAGGATCGTCCTGGCCGGCGGGGCGCTGAACCTCGTAAGAACAGGGGTACAGGGTTCAGGGTCCCGGGTACAGGGATAGAAAATAGAGGACCCTGGGCTGGAGCCCGGGGTTTCATCCATACGAGAAGAAGCGGATACCGCCGGAAAGGAAACAGTCCAGAATGGCAATTGGAAAAATAGAGGTGAAGACCCCCATCG
>MVQS01000117.1 GCA_002067855.1 Syntrophaceae bacterium PtaB.Bin038 | reverse complement strand
GCTGGCGGAGATCGAGGGGCGTCACCTGGCCTTCGAGGTCATGGCCTTCGACGAGATCGGGCAGGTGGCCCGGGGCAAGCACGAGCGGCACATCGTCAACGGCGACCACTTCATGCAGACGGCCCGCAAGCGCTGCGAACCCGTCCAGGCCAAGATCAAGTGATCGCGAAGCCGTCCTTCGCGAAGGGGTGAGGAAAGGCCCCCGGGGGGAAGGGTCCCCGGCGGGGGCATGGAGGATAGCGGCAATTCTATCTTTTATCATGCTATGACAAGGGAGGTAGTTATGGTTGGCTTCATGAAGCGGAAATGGTGGGTTGTATCCCTGTTCCTGCTGTGCCTCGCGGCCGTGCCCGCCTACTTCTACGCGACGGCGCAGCCCGCGGGGGCGCAGGCGGCAGCGCCCAAGGCGGCGGAGAAGGCCCCGGCGGCGGCAGCGGCCCCCGCGCAGGCCCCGGCCCCGGCGGCGGCCCCGGCACCCGCACCGGCTCCTGCACCGGCCAAGCCGGCGGCCAAAATCGATTACCAGAAGGCCTGGACGACGATCGCCGTCCTGGCGGTGGCCTTCCTCTTTTTCATGACGGAGCTCATCCCCCTGGAGGCCACGGCGATCCTGGTGCCCGTGGCCCTCGTCATCACGGGCGTGCTCAGGCCCGCCGATGCCTTCAAGGACTTCGCGAACCAGTGGACGCTCATCTTCATGTTCATGTTCATGATGGGCGAGTCCCTCTTCCGCACGGGCTTTGCCGACAAGGTGGGCCGCTGGGCCGTCGAGAAGGGCAAGGGCCGCGAGAAGCTCGTCATGCTCAACGTCATGATCGTGGCGGCGCTGCTCTCGTCGGTGCTCTCCAACACCGGCACGACGGTGTGCTTCCTGCCCATCGTGCTCGGCGTCGTCACCCTGGCCGGCTTCAGCACCCGCGGATTCATGATGGCCCTGGCCTTCGCCACCTCCTTCGGCGGTACCCTGACCCTCATCGGCACGCCCCCCAACGGCGTGATCAACGGCGTGCTGGGCACGGCCAAGATGCCCACCTTCGGCTTCTTCGAGTTCGCCCTCGTGGGCATCCCCATCGCCGTGGCCGGCATCGCCACCTTCATGCTCTTCGGAACGCGCTTTCTCCCCAAGGGCAAGGTGGACCAGAGCGCCGAGGACTACTCGGGGCCCGAGGCCGCGGCCGACATCAAATACCGCGTCAACAAGATGCCCGTGGCCGTGGGGATCTTCGCCTTCGTCGTCGCCGTCATGGCCCTGGGCGACTTCGTGCCCTTCATCAAGAACACCCTGCACATCGACCTGCTGACGGCGGCGGCCCTGGGGGCGGCGCTCGTCATCATCACGAAGTGCATCACCTGGAAGGAGGCCTGGCAGTCCGTCTCGTGGCAGACGATCTTCCTGTTCGCCTGCATGTTCCCCGTGAGCACGGCCCTCGCAAAGACGGGGGGCGTCCTCATGATCGCCCAGGCCGTCAACGACCTGGTGGCGGGCTCCCCCATGGGGCTCATGATCGGCATGACGGTGCTGACGGCCGTCCTGACCCAGTTTGCCTCCAACACGGCCACGGCCCTCATCGTGGGCCCCATCGGCCTCGCCTCGGCCGTCGGGATGGGGATCAGCCCCCTGCCGATCCTCATGGGCATCGGCATGGGCGCGAGCCTCTGCTTCCTCACGCCCATCGCCACCCCGCCCAACACCATCGTGCTCGGGCCGGGGCAGCTGAAGTTCATCGACTACTTGAAGGCCGGTCTCATCCCGCAGATCGTCTGCACGATCCTCGTGATCATTCTCGTTCCGCTGATCTGGCCGTTCCGTCCATGACCGGTTGACGTCCGGGCAGAGAAAGGGCCCCGCGGTTTCCCGCGGGGCCCTTTTTTTTGCCCGCATCGCCCCGGGCTCAGCGGATGACGCCCATGCCCGCGAGCCCCGAGAGCATGACCGCCGCCGCGATGACGGGACCGATTTGCCCGCCTGCGTTTGCGCCCGTGGTGTGCATCGTCAGGTGGCTCTTCCTGTTGTACCGGCAGCCCACCTTCTGCACCACGCGGGCCGCCATGGGGAACGCCGGGATGCCCGCCGCACCGATAAGCGGGTTGATCTTGCCGCCCGTCACGACGTAGAGGACCTTCGCGAAGAGCACGCCGCAGACCGTGTCGAGGCAGATGGCCAGGAAGCCCAGGCCCAGCACGATCAGGGTCTCGGCCCGGAGGAAGGCCGGCCCTTGCGGCCATGCGGTTTCCCGTGCAGACGGCTCCTCCGATATTTCATAGACAATGAGCCGACCAAATGCAACGACTGATGCCGCCGGGGAGACGGCTGCGCCCGAGCGGGGGCGTTCCGGGCTTGGAACAAATGCGTAATCGGTGAATTTCGATTGACAAAACGGGCGGAATGACCCTATGACAGAACACTGTTCCGCGTGAGCGCAACAGAGGTATCCCAAGGGAGGTGACCATCATGTTTTACATGGATTTCTGGACGGCGTTCGCCTTCGTCGGCACTCTTCTTCTGGTCGTCATCAACGCGATCCTCGTCATGAGGATGGATGTCGACATCCACGAGGAGGGAGAGGGAGACGGGGGGAAGGGGCCCAAGGGCGATGAGCAGCTCTGCCGGACCACCCAGGCCTGAGCCGGGAGCTTCCCGACGGCCTCATTCCCAATCATTCGAAAAGGGGAGGAAACTTTATGGAATACCTGGCAAAGAATTGGCTGATCCTTTCACTGATTTTCGTCTACGTGTCGGTGTGCCTCTGGATCGGATGGTTCTTCAAGCAAAAGGCCTCGAAGGGCGTCAAGGAATACTATATCGCCAAGCGCGAAATCCCGGGCTGGGTCGTTTCGCTGGCCTTCTTCTCGACGTTCATCAGCACCAACACCTACATCGGGCAGGCGGGGTTCTCCTTCCGGGCCGGGCTCAGCTGGGCCTGGATCGGCCTGATCTGGACGGTGTTCTGCATGATGACCTGGCTCGTTCTCGGCCCCCGGATGCGTAACCAGACGGCCTACCTGAACTCCGTCACGATCCCCGACTACTTCGATTTCCGCTACAAGAGCTCCCTCTCGAAGGCGATCCGGGTCCTCTCGGCCGTCGTCATCATCTTCGCGACGATTTTCTACATGGCCGGCATCGCCAAGGGCTGCGCGCACGTCCTCAAGTCGGTCCTCGACGTCCCGTACGAGTGGGGCGCCTTCCTGATCATCTTCATCACCTGCGCCTACACGGTGTGGGGCGGCATGTACAGCGTCCTCTGGACCGACGCCGTGCAGGGCATCATGATGTTCTTCGTGGCCATCCTCATGTTCGCCATTCCCTTCATGTACCTGGGCGGCATCGACCCGGTCATGTCCAGGGTCGCGATGACCGATCACATCTCCAGGACGGGACAACCCATCGGGGACGGACTCGTGACGTTCTGCGCCCTCGTCTCCTTCGCCTACATCCTCGGCATCGGCGTCTCCGTGGGCATGAAGCAGCTCGCCGAGCCCCGCTGCCTCATCCGCTTTTACTCCATCGACAACGCGAAGAGCATGCGGTTCGCCATGATCTGGACGCCCGTGTTCCTCGGCATCTCCATGGTCTGCGTCATGGGCCTGGGCGCCCTGATCCATTCCATGGCCACCCCCGAGGAGGCGGCATTCCTGATCAAGAACACGGACCAGGCCGTGGGGTTCATGCTGGCCAAGTTCGACAGCCCCCTGACGAGCGGGATCGTCATGGCGGGCCTCTTCGCCGCGGGCATGTCCTCGCTGGCCTCCGTCATGCTGATCGTCGGGACGGCATTCATCGGCGACATCTGGAACCTCTTCAAGCCGCTGAGTCCCGAGAAAACGGTCACCTGGACGAAGAATATGATCTGGCTGTACTGCATCCTCATCTTCGTCGTGACCATCCGGCCCCCGGCCGGCATCGTCGAGATGACGGCCTTCGCGGGGGCTGTCTTCGCCGCGAGCTTCTTCCCCGCCATCTTCGGCGGGCTGTACCTCCGATGGGGAACGGGCCATGCCGCCTTCTGGTCCATGGTGATCGGCATGGTGAGCTGCGTGCTGTACCGGGAGGTCCTACGGATGAAGATCCCGGCGTTGAGGGACATCCACGAGATCTTCCCCGCATTCGTCCTTTCGTTCGTGGCATACATCCTCATCAGCCTGATGACGCAGAGCAAGTTGCCCCCGAAGGAGCATCTGGCCCTCGTGTTCGGCGACCACAGGAAGAAGCAGCCGTGACGCGCCCCTCGATCCGCCGCGGCGCCTGCGCCGCTCGATGAGGGACGCCCTTGATTCGTGATGCAGGAAGGGGGGTGCGCCGAGGCGCAACCCCCCTTTCGCTTGCACCCGGGGCGGGGACGCGAATCGCCCGCCCCGGACGGAAAAAAACGGCATGGACCTCGCGATCCATGCCGCCTTGTTTCTGGTGCCGAAGCCGGGACTTGAACCCGGACGGGTCTCCCCACTACCCCCTCAAGATAGCGTGTCTACCAAATTCCACCACTTCGGCGTTGATGATGTTTTCTTAGCCTGTTCGCGCTTTTTTGTCAATAGCGCAGCGCTATTTCTTCTCCGGCGCAGGGGCCGGGGGAGCCGCCGGTGCGGGCGCGGGCTGCTCGATCGGCGCCGGGGCCGCGCCCTGCATGACGGAGCTTCCCTTGTGCACCGCGAAATAGGCGAGCCACAGGGAGGTCAGCATGAACACGACGGCGACGCCCGTGGTCATCTTGCCGAGCAGGGTGCCGGGGCCGGAGCTGCCGAACAGGGTCTGGCTCGAGCCGCCGAAGGCGGCCCCCATGCTGGCCCCTTTGCCGCGCTGCAGCAGCACGATCACGACCAGCAGGACGCAAACCAACACGTGGATGATACTGATGAAGATGTGCAACGGTCTTTCCTCTCAATACAGGATGATCTTCCGGAAGGAATCGACGTCGAGGCTCGCGCCCCCCACCAGGACCCCGTCGATGTCCTCCTGCGCCATGAGCGCGCCCGCGTTTTCGGGACTGACGCTTCCCCCGTAGAGGATCCGCACCTCACCCGCCCGGTCGTTACCGGCCATGTGCCCGATGAACTGCCGGATGAAGCGGTGGACATCCTGGGCCTGCTCGGGCGCCGCGGTCCTCCCGGTCCCGATGGCCCACACGGGTTCGTAGGCCACAATGGTGCGCCTTATATCATCGGCGGGGAGATTATTCAATCCCTCTTTTAGCTGGCGCCTGACGACGCTGCAGGTCTGGTCGGCCTCCCGCTCCTCCAGGGACTCCCCCACGCACAGGACGGGAGTGAGGCCCGCCCTGAGCAGCGCCTTCACCTTGCGGTTGATATCCTCGTTGGACTCCCCGAACAGGCGGCGGCGCTCCGAGTGGCCCGCGAGACCGAAGCGGCAGCCCACGTCGAGGAGCATGGGGGCCGAGACCTCGCCGGTGAAGGCCCCCCGGTCCTCCCCGTGCACGTCCTGGGCGCACAGGGCGATCGCCGTGGCCCTCAATACCGGTGCGAGGGCATAAAGGGCCGTGAAAGGCGGGGCGATGGCCACGTCCCGGCCGACCGGATCCGGGAGGGAGGCCGCCAGGGCCCGCGCGAACTCGACCGCCTCGCCGACGGTCTTGTTCATTTTCCAGTTGCCGATGATCAGCGCCCTGCGCACAATCCCCCCTATGGCGTAAGGAACAGGTCTCATGGCTTCTGGCGAAGGAAAGGGACCCGCCTTGCGCCTTGTGCCTTACGCCTGCTTTTTTGCCATATACTGCGCCAGGTCGAGCATCCGGCAGGCGAAGCCGCTCTCGTTGTCGTACCAGGCGAAGATCTTCACGAGGCTGCCGTCGAGAACGTTGGTGAGCGGTGCGTCGAAGATCGCCGAGTAGGGGCTGCTCACGAAGTCCACCGAGACGAGCTCCTCCTCGCAGTACTGGATGATGCCCTTCATCGCTCCCGCCGACGCGGCCTTGACGGCGTCGTTCACCTCGCCGACGGTGACGCTGCGGCCCACCTCGGCGACGAAGTCCACGCAGCTCACGTTCGGCGTGGGGACGCGCAGGGCGACGCCGTCCATCTTTCCCTTCAGGGCGGGGATGACCTCCCCGACGGTCTTGGCCGCGCCCGTCGTGGTGGGGACGATGGACAGGCCGGCCGCCCGGGCCCTCCGAAGGTCCTTGTGGGACCCGTCGAGCAGGCGCTGGTCCATCGTGTAGGCGTGGCAGGTCGTCATGAAGCCCCGCTTGATCCCGAAGGCCTCGTGGAGCACCTTGGCCACGGGGGCCAGGCAGTTGGTCGTGCACGAGGCGTTGGAGACGATGTGGTGCCTCGCCGGGTCGTAGGTCTCCTCGTTGACGCCGATGACGAAGGTGCCGTCGACGCCCTTGCCGGGGGCCGCGATGATGACCTTCTTCGCCCCGGCCTCGATGTGGGGCGCCACTTCCGCCTTCTTCCGGAACTCGCCCGTGGACTCCAGCACGATGTCGACGCCCATCTCCTTCCAGGGCAGCAGCGCGCAGTTGTCGGTGATGTTGGTGATCCGGATCTCCCTGCCGTTGACGACGAGCGCCTTGTCGGTCGCGGAGACCTCGCCCGGGAATTTCCCGTGGACCGAATCGTACTTGAGCAGGTGGGCGAGGATCGGGGCCTTCGCCCGGGAGTTGACGGCAACGATCTCGAGGTCGTTGTACCCGAGGGCGGCCCTGACGAGATACCGCCCGACGCGGCCGAAGCCATTCACTGCGCACTTGACACCCATCTGTGGACCTCCTGCGTTCGATATTGAAGCTTCCCGGGCGGTGGTGCCCCGGAAAGGCGGGATGTGCGGCCGCGGGATACGGTCGGATGCGTCGCATCAAAAACAATTACTCTTAAACATCGACGGTTGCGGAGTCAATCTTTTTTTGCCCCCGCGCGCCCGGCCCCCCCTTTTCCCCCTTGACAGGGCGGCCCGCAAAGGGGTACGCATAAGGCACGAGGCAAAATTCTAACGGCAAGGAAGAAAAGAGGAATTTCCCTTCCCGGTCCCGCCGGCTCCTCCGGCCGGGATCGCCGCCGACCGTCGCTCAGCATGGAAAAGGACATCCGGAGATCCGTCATCGCCGGCACCTGGTACCCGGGGGACCCCGCGGCCCTGCGGGGCGAGGTCCGCCGGTATCTCGACTCGGCCGCCGTGCAGCCCCTCGGGGGGCCGGTCGTCGGTCTCGTGTCGCCCCACGCCGGCTACCTCTACTCGGGGCCGATTGCCGCGCACGGCTACCGGCTCGTCGAAGGCCGGAGATACGATGCCGTGGTGGTCATCGGGCCGAGCCACCGCGTCCTGTTCCGCGGCGCATCGGTGTGGCCCTCGGGGGGGTATGAAACGCCGCTGGGCGTCGTCCCCGTGGACAGGGAGCTGGCGGCGGCGATCCTCGCGTCGGACCCCGTCGTGAACTCCGATCCCAAGCCCCACGCGGCGGAGCATTCCGTCGAGATCCAGCTGCCCTTCCTGCAGGTGGCCCTCGGCTCCTTCGCCTTCGTCCCCATCGTGATGGGGACCCAGGACCTTCGGACCTGCGAGGCCCTTGCCGACGCCGTCCTGCGGGCCTCGAAGGGCAGGGACGTGCTCGTCGTGGGCAGCTCGGACCTCTCCCACTTCCACTCCTACGAACAGGCGAGGCGGCTCGACGGGGCCGTCGTCGACCTCGTGAGAAAGCGGGATTTCCGGGGGCTTGCGCGCGGACTCGAGGACGGCTCCTGCGAGGCCTGCGGAGGCGGTCCCGTCGTGACCGCCATGCTTTTCGCCGACAGGGCGGGCGCGCGGGGCGTGCGGGTTCTCCGGTATGCCAACTCGGGAGACGTGACGGGGGACCGCCACCGGGTCGTGGGGTACCTCTCGGCGGCCTTTTACCGGGAAGCCGCCGGCGGGAAGGGGGCCGAATGAAGAAGTCGGGCACGGAGCTGGGACTCAGCGCCGAGGAAAAGCAGGCGCTTCTGCGGATCGCCCGCGAGACCATCGAAGCGGAGCTGGCGGGAAAGGCCCCGCCGGGGGCGGCCCGGAAAGGGGCGCTGGCGGAGCCGCGGGGGGCCTTCGTCTCCCTGAAGAAGCGGGGAACACTTCGCGGCTGCATCGGGCTCATCGAGCCCCGGAAACCCCTGGCGCAGACCGTCGAGGAGATGGCCGCGGCCGCGGCCTTTCAGGACCCCCGGTTTCCGCCGCTGCGGAAGGAGGAATTGAAGGATCTCCGGGTGGAGGTCTCCGTGCTCACGCCCCTGCGAAGGGTCAACGACGTGGGCGAGATCGAGGTCGGCACGCACGGACTCTACATCCGCAGGGGCGGGCGGGGGGGGCTGCTGCTGCCCCAGGTGGCGACCGAGTGGCGCTGGGACCGGGACACCTTTCTGAAGGAGACCTGCCGCAAGGCGGGGCTTGCCCCCGAGGCCTGGAAAGACCCCGAGACGGAGATCTACGTGTTCTCGGCCGACGTCTTCGGTGAAGAATAGGCAAAGGGCGCAGGGCTGGGGGTGAAAAGGGTGAATCTGAATGTCTTCGGCCTTTAGCCCTTCGACGTTAGCCTTGAGCCCGATGTAAAAAAAATCTTGACAAAATCCCCTTTTAACACTAACCTTCATTGCTTCTACGCCCGGCGTGCGTCTCAATGCGCCCCAAGGGTTCGAATTCTTTGAATGTTTGTTTGAAATGGCTGGCGTAGCTCAACAGGTAGAGCAGCTGATTTGTAATCAGCCGGTTGCGGGTTCGAGTCCCATCGCCAGCTCCATATCGCCCATCGCGATCAGTAGGATCCGGAGGGGTTCCCGAGCGGTCAAAGGGAGCAGACTGTAAATCTGCCGGCGCAGCCTACGGAGGTTCGAACCCTCCCCCCTCCACCATATGTTCTCTCCCGCGCAGTGCGCCCCGCAAGGCGCCGCGCGGGGGAACCCCGGGCGGGGATGAGCGGGAGTAGCTCAGTGGCTAGAGCGTCAGCCTTCCAAGCTGAGGGTCGCGGGTTCGAATCCCGTTTCCCGCTCCAACTTTTCCAGGCGAACGGACCGGAGCGGCCGTACCGATCGGCCGCCGCCGGGTATCGGGTTTCCGGTTTTCAGCCCACGTAGCTCAGTCGGTAGAGCACATCCTTGGTAAGGATGAGGTCACCAGTTCAATCCTGGTCGTGGGCTCCATTTCAGCCAGGGTGAACAGGATGAGAAACAACATTACGCTGGCCTGCACGGAATGCAAGCGCCGCAACTACACGACGACGAAGAACAAGCGAACCATGCAGGACCGCCTCGAGATGAAGAAGTTCTGCAAGTTCTGCAAGACCCACACGTCGCACAAAGAAACCAAGTAACGGCAGGAAGGAAAAGGGAACAGGCCAGTAGCTCTAACGGCTAGAGCGCCGGACTCCAAATCCGGATGCTGGGGGTTCGAATCCCTCCTGGCCTGCCATTTCCTCCCGACCGGCCGTACAGGACAGGGTATTGGACAAGGTAAAGCAGATCCTGAACGTCGTTCAGCAGTTCCTGAAGGAATCCCGGGCGGAACTGAAAAAGGTGACATGGCCCACCCCGAAGCAGGCGATCACGTCCACCTCGGTCGTGATCGTCGTCACGGTGATCGTGTCGCTGGTCCTGGGGCTCGTGGACTTCGGACTCGCCAAGATCATCCGTCTGGTTCTGGGGTAGGCAAGAGATGGCTTTCCGCTGGTACGTCGTCCATACCTATTCGGGCTTCGAGAACAAGGTCAAGCTGTCGCTCCAGGAGCGGATCGAGGCCGCGGGAATGCAGGCCTTCTTCTCCGACATCCTCGTGCCCGAGGAAGACATCGTCGAACTGGTGAGCGGCGAGAAGAAGACCTCGAAGCGGAAGTTCTTCCCGGGCTACGTGCTCGTGAAGATGGAACTCAACGACGACACCTGGCACATCGTCAAGAACACCCCCAAGGTGACGGGTTTCATCGGCACCAAGGAGAAGCCGACCCCGATCCCCGACGAGGATGTCCTGGCGCTCCGGACCCGCATCGAGGAGGGGACGCTGAAGCCCAAGCCCAAGTTCTCCTTCGACGTGGGCGATCACGTCAAGATCATCGACGGACCCTTCACCAACTTCGACGGCATCGTCGACGAGGTGAAGCCCGAGAAGGGCAAGCTCCGGGTCATCGTCAGCATCTTCGGCCGCTCGACGCCGGTGGAACTGGACTTCATCCAGGTCGTCGCGGCGTGACGGCTGAAAATAACACCTTAAGGTGACGGCACTATGGCAAAGAAGGTTATCGCGAATATCAAGCTGCAGATCCAGGCGGGCAAGGCCACGCCCTCCCCGCCGATCGGCCCGGCCCTCGGCCAGCACGGCGTGAACATCATGGAGTTCTGCAAGGCCTACAACGCCATGACGGCCAAGCAGGAGGGCATGATCATCCCCGTGGTGATCACCGTGTACGCCGACCGCTCCTTCACCTTCGTGACGAAGACGCCCCCCGTATCGGTGCTCCTGAAGCAGGCGGCCAAGATCGCCAAGGGTGCCAGCGACCCGAAGCGGGAGACCGTGGGGAGGGTGACGGGCAAGCAGGTCCGGGAGATCGCGGAGCTGAAGTTCAAGGATCTCAACTGCGTGGACATCGATGCGGCCGTCCGGACCGTGGCGGGGA
>MVQS01000116.1 GCA_002067855.1 Syntrophaceae bacterium PtaB.Bin038 | reverse complement strand
GAGGAGCTGGAAAAACAGATGATCCTGAAGGCCCTGGAGGAGTCGGATCACCATCAGACCCGGGCGGCGGGCATCTTGGGGATCAGCGAGAGGATGCTGAGGTACAAGATGAAGAAGTACGGCCTGAAACATTAGGTGGACCGTTGAAATAGGCCCATCTGCGGCGTTGCGCTTCGTCCTCGTCGCTGCGACGTACGGCACAAAGTACGCCTCACTCCTCGGACTCGCGCGCCTTGCATCTGGACCTTTTTGAACGGTCCAAGACAATCCTCAACCGTTGGGTAAATAATACTGAAAAGCAGGGTATCGGGTCTGGGGTATCGAAAGAGAATAGAAGACGTAGAGATAAACAAAACGGCGGGAGCAGCTCCCGCCGTTCTTTTTTGTCTGGTTCTTCCCTACACCCGTGACCCTGTCCCCGGGACCCTACTTTGCGAAGCCCAGGATCCTCCTCGCCTCCGCCGGGGTGGCCACGTCTCGGCCGTAGGCGCGGCAGATCCCCGTCACCCGCTCGACGAGCTCGGCGTTCGTCTTCGCCAGCACGCCGGGGTTGACGTAGATGTTGTCTTCCATGCCCACGCGGATGTGGCCGCCCATGACGAGGCCCATCATGGCCATGGGAAGGAACCCCCGCCCCACGCCGAAGATGGACCAGGTGGAATTGGCGGGCATGTGCTCGTAGAGGTGCAGGAACGATTTCAGCGTCGCCGGCGCCCCCCAGGGGGTCCCGAGGCAGAACTGGAAGTGCATCGGCTCGTCGATTTTCCCCTCGTCACGCAGTTTCAGGGCCGTCACGAGCATCCCGAGGTCGAACACCTCGATCTCGGGCTTCACGCCGGCCTCCTTCATCATCCTTGCCGCCTCGTCGAGAAAGGCGGGGTCGTTGATGAAGGCCTTGCCGCCCAGGTTGATCGACCCCGCGTCGTAGGAGGCGAGTTCCGGTTTCAGCCGGAGAGGGGCAAGCCTCTCCGCCGTGGGCAGGTTCCTGCCGGGGATTCCGCTCGTGGTGAGGCTGAGGATGAGATCCGTCTTATCCCGGATCCTGTCGACGACGCGGCGGAAGAGGTTGATGTCCTGGCTGCCGAGCCCCGTCTCGGGGTCGCGCACGTGGAT
>MVQS01000115.1 GCA_002067855.1 Syntrophaceae bacterium PtaB.Bin038 | reverse complement strand
GGCTCTGGCCGCCATTACGGCGGAGCTGGAGGACCTGCGGCGGAAGGTCGAGATCGTCACGACACCGGACGTTCCGGGCAGGGGGAAGGGCAGGGATCTCGGACCGATCGTCGCAGAGGGTTCGGCGGGAGCCGGATTCCTCGGCATCGCCGAGAAGAGGGCCATGATCCTCCTGATCAGAAAGGCCCTTGCCCTCGGGGCCAATGCCGTCGTGGAGGTCCGCCATGAACGGGGCGCCGTGCGTGTCGGGGTCGTCCGGCTGTCCGGAAGGGCCATCAGGCTGTCCGAAGAGGGAACCCCAAATCCATCCTTGTGAAAACAGACGTTTTTTGGTACATTTCGTGCAACATTTCTCGCCATGACAGAAAGGCTCGCTCCTCGAGCGCGACGCTGGATACCCTCTCCACTTCTTCTTACGCTCCTTCTCGGTGACCCCTGCGATCCGTTTGGGGGAGAACGAGTCCGATAAACGGAAGCGGTCATACTATTCTCGTAGAACGAAATCATACCGATGTCGTATTGCAAAACCGGACGGGTTTGCTATCGTGCAGGGCGCCCGGGAGGAGCGCTTCGCCGCCCGCGGATCCCACGGACGGGCATTGCGGGGAGTGGCGCGGGGCGTGTCTGTTCGGGGCGCCTGACGGTGGCCCGGTTATCTCGTCGCCGAGCAACACAAGGTGAGAATCGATGAAACACCCTCGCTTCAACATCAGTCTCTACGTCCTCGTGCCGATCATCTTCGGCGGGATCGCCCTGCTGTCCGTCATCACGACCCACCAGATCCTGAAATACACGAACCTGATCCCCGACCCGGACCTGTACCTGAAATGGTGGGGGGTCGGGATCGGGGCGTTTTCCTTCTTCTGCGCGCTGCTCATCACGTGGCTGCTCCTGAAGCCGATGAAGAACTTCATCGCGAAGATGAAATCCATCCCCGCCGTGTCGAGGCAGGGCAACGGGAAGCCGAAGACCAAGGGGGACGACCTGAAGGAGTTCAACGTCGTCTTCGAGCAGGTCAGCGACCTGCTGAGCAAGGTGGAGGGGAAGGTCCTCTTCCCCGAATTCATCGGCCAGGGCAAGCGTATCCGCATCCTTTTCAACCAGATCATGATGATCCGGCCCGAGGACCGCACCGTGCTCATTTTGGGAGAACCGGGCACAGGCAAGTCGCTCCTGGCCAAGACATTCCACAATTTCACGGCGAAGAACGAGCCCTTCGTGATCGTCAACTGCGAGGGCCTCTCCGAGCAGGTCCTGGAAGCCGAGCTGTTCGGTTACGAGAAGGGGTCCTACACGGGCGCCACGAGCCGCAAGGTCGGCAAGTTCGAGGAGGCCGGCAACGGCACCCTCTACCTGCACCAGGTATCCGCTCTGCCCCTGAACCTCCAGGCGCGCCTGCTGCGGGTCCTTGAAACGGGCGAGTTCAAGCGCATCGGGGGCCGCGAAAAGCTCCAGCTCAGTGCGCGGGTCATCGCCTCGACCGACAGGGACATCCGGGGGATGATCAAGGAAGGCACGTTCCGGGACGATCTCTACTATCGCCTCAACGTGGTCACCCTTTACGTGCCGCCCCTTCGCGAGCGCAAGGAGGACATCCCCCTGCTCGTGGACTACTTCATTCAACTCATCAACCAGGAATTCCGCAAGGGCCTTCACGGCGTCACGCGGGAAGTGATGGACCGGTTCCTCGAATACACGTGGCCGGGCAACGTCGCGGAACTGGAGAAGATCCTCCTGAGGGCCGCATCGGTGGCCAAGGAGCAGACCCTGATCGAAGGCGACTTTCCCGACTTCATCACCGAGCTCGAGGCCGGGAAGTCGGGACCCACGGAGCTGGAGGTCGTCGACGGGCAGTGGAAGAGGCTGGGCGAACTGCTCGTGGAGGCACGGCTGCTCGACGAGGCGCAGCTCGAGGAAGCCCTCGCGGCCCAGCGGTACACGGGACTGCGGCTCGGGAAGCTTCTCGTACAGCAGGGGTTCCTCCGGGACTCCCAGATCGTGGACATCCTGAGCCACCAGCTCCGGATCGAGCGCTACATGCCCGAGAAGTACCCCGTGGACCTCAGCCTCTCTCGGCTCATCCCCATGGACTTCGCCCGCAAGTACCAGGCGGCGCCGCTGAGGAAGACCGCACGCCACCTCGTCGTGGCCATGCCGGACCCCACGAACCGCTACGCCCTCGACCTGCTCAGGATGCAGTCCGAGGAGGGGGTGGCGCCGGTGATCTGCACCGAGCGCGAGTTCGACCGGCTCATGGGCCTCATCTACGACATGCCCGCGGGAAGCTACTCCTCCGAGGCGCGCCCGCAGAAGGCCGCCGCGGAGCCGAGGGCCACCCCGGCCCCCGAGAACGGGGACCCGGCGGACCGCTTCATCGAAACGCTGATCGCGCAGGCCGTCCGCGAGGGAGCGACGGACATCCACATCACCCCGCAGACGAAGAACGTCCGCGTCCGGTTCCGCGTCAACGGATCGACCCATGACCTGCCGGACCTGCCGAAGTCCATGTCGATCCCCGTGATCACCTGGGTCAAGGACATCGCCAACATCGACTCGAGCGTCCGCGGAGTCCCCCAGGAGGGCCGCTTCGTGGAGAAGGTCGGGGACCGGGACATCAGCATCCAGGTCTCCTCCATCCCGAGCATCCACGGCGAAAGCCTCATCCTGCACCTGACGGATCTCAGCGCGAATTCCCTCGGCCTGGAAAAGCTGGGCCTCTCCCCGAAGGACCTCGACAGCCTCGTCACCGTCCTGGAGAAACCCCAGGGTCTCATCGTCGTCTCCGGACCCGAGGGAAGCGGCAAGAGCACCACCCTGTACGCCATGCTCCGACGGATGGTGAAGCCCGATGCGGAGATCTTCACCCTGGAGGACCCCGTCAAGTACCCGATCGCGGGGGTGACCCAGATCGAATTCAACCGGGCGGCCGGGACGACCCTGGCAGCGAACCTGCGGCTGATCCTGAAGCAGGAGCCCGACGTGGTCTATCTCGAGGAAATCCGCGATGGGGAGTCGGCATCGCTTGCCGTGCAGACAGTCCTCTCGAGTCACCGGTTCCTCAGCACCCTCCCGGCACAGGATGCGGCAGACGCCATCGCCCGTCTCGTCGAGATGGGGGTGGACCGTTTCCCGCTGGCCTCGGCCCTGTCGGCATCGATTGCGCAGAGGCTCGTGCGGACGATCTGCCCCGCCTGCAGGGAACCCTACGAGCCCTCAGAGCGGGTCCTGGCATCCCTGGGCATGGAATCAATGGCGGGCGGCCGGTTCTTCCGCGGTGCGGGCTGCCCGGCCTGCAAGAACACGGGGTTCAAGGGCCGCACGGCCCTCTTCGAAATCCTGGTGAACGACAACGGGCTGCGGGAATCGATCCTCAAGGGCGCCGACGCGGCCGAAATGAGGGGCGTCGCGGAGCGGGACGGCAATTTCCGCCCGCTGAAGCAGGATGCCGTCAACAAGGTGCTCCAGGGGGTCATCAGCCTAGAGGACGCCGTCACGGTCATGAAGATGTGAGAGAATATCCGGCAAGACGGACACAAAAAAGGCAACGCCGGGGAGGCGCTGCCTTTTTTTCTCGGCCCGGGGAGCCTCAGGTCAGGGTGAGGATCTTGTCGATCTCGTTCATCACCTCGACGGGGGTGACGGGCTTCGCCAGGATGGGGTGGCCGTGTATCTGGCCGAGGCGCTCCTCCGCCTCGTCCTTCTTGATCGCCGCCGTGATGAAGATGAGGGGGATGTTCCGGGTGCCCTCGTCGTCGAGGAGGTACTCGGCGGCTTCCGTGCCGTCCATGTCGGGCATCATGAGGTCGAGCAGGATCACGTCGGGCTTCTCAATCTGTGCGTAACGAACCCCCATTCTCGCGTCGGTGAAGGTCGTCACTTCGTATTTTCCCGTCTTTTCGAGGTATTCCTTCATCAGACGGCAGATTTCCTTGTTGTCGTCGATCATGAGCACTTTCGGTCGCTGGACCATGACTCCTCCCCTTGCTATCGGAGATCGTGCAGCCGTCGATTCTCTCAGGTTCATCTTCCCTCCTGCCTTCCGGGATTGGAGATGCCCCGCGCCGCAGCCCGGAGAATGCCCCGGGTGCGGCCGTGATGCACAACCGATCGGTTTCACCGTGCAGAATAGCAAATTCTGTACCACGTCACGCCCCATTTTTCCGACCGGGTTGCTAAAGTTTTCCGCTGGCCGGCCGATTTCATGATTGACGCGCCTGAAAAGGGCAAACCGTCCGAAAGGATGGGGCGCAAAGCCTCTTGGCCTACGTCCCGAGAACATGCGGGATAGGGTTGCAGGGCTGCCAGGCGAGCCGAGCAACCTTCGGATCCGGGTCTCCCGGGCCCGGGGGCTGCCTCCGGCGCCCCGCCCCGCATCTCCCCGACGCTTTCCCGTGGCGAATGCCCCCTTTCCGTCGTGACAGCCCCCGACGCAGCTCACCACTGAGCCGCCCGGCGCCCAAGGAGGGAACCCATGAAAGCCCGCACTCTCGCACTCGTCGTTGTTATTCTCGCGCTGTTCGCCGCCTCATCCGTTTGTGCCCAAACAGCGCCGCTGTATATCAGGCAATTCGGCTCGAGCGACTACGACTATGCCGTAAAAGCGGTCGCCGATGGCGATGGGAATGTCTACGTGGCGGGCATGACGAGGGGAGCGGTAAACACGCCGGGGCAGGCCGCACCGAACAGCAAAAGCGGGGGTTCGGATGTCTTCGTGGCGAAGTTCGATCCCTCCGGAGCGCTTCTCTGGGTCAGCCAGTTCGGCTCGTCGTCCGACGACGGCATCGGGGGGATTGCCCTGGGATCGCCCTCCGGCTTTCTCACCCTTTACGTTACGGGTTGGACGAAAGGGGTCATGCCCGGCGGCCAGCAGGGCTGGCGGAATGCGAACGCCGGTATCGAGGGTACGGCGGACATTTTTGTAGCGAAGATTCATCCCGCCAGCGGGACGGTGAACTGGATCAAGCAGTACGGCACTCCGGGGGACGATTACGCAAACGGGGTCGCGACCGATTCGAGCAGCATGATCTACCTGGCCGGATCCACGACCGGAACGTTCGGCAGCGACGCGGTCATCCGCTCCATTCCGGAGGCCTTCTTGATGCGGCTCAACTCCGAGGGGGACTGGATGGGCTGGGTGACCCAGTTCAATGTGGCGTCCAACCCGACGGGCACTGCCGCTTACGCGGTGGCGGTGGAATCCTCCTCGAGCTTCTCAAATGTATTCGTCACCGGTCTCGTCTCCGGCAACCTGCAGGGGTCGCTGTTTGTCGCAAAGTTCAGTTACGATTTTGATCCCCTGGCGACGGTCACTCTGGGCGGGCCGAACCGGGGAAGCGACAAGGACCAGGGGCTGGCCATCGCCGTTGACAGGAGCCGAAACGTCATCGTCGCCGGCTCCACCCAGGGGACCTTCGAGGGAAACCCCTCGTCGGGAGCCGACGATATCATTCTCGCAAAATTCGATCGAAACCTGGCCTTGCTCTGGACGCACCAATACGGCACCGACGGACATGACACCGCCCACGGGGTTGCCGTTGACGCCGAGGGCAGTATCTACCTCTCCGGGGTCACCGATCCGTCCTCCTCAGGCCGGGGCCTGGACGGTCAGACGCCTCTCGGCGGGGCCGATATCTTCCTTTCCCGTTTCGCTCCGGAAGACGGCCGAAGGGTCTACACCCTCCTGGCCGGCACGGCGGACATGGACTGGGGGTACGGAATCGCCCTGGACCCGACAGGGGCCGTTTACGTAGCCGCTCTGACAGCCGGAGCCATGAGCGGGCCATCCCTCGGTCTCTGGGACGCCGTCCTGATCAAGTACGGTCCGGACGGGCCCGTGCCGCCCCCGGTGACGGATTTCTACATCAACGGCACCGTGCAGGAGCTCCCGCAGGGTACGGGGCTGGAGGGCGTCAGCATCACCGTCAAGGACGAGCTCGGGCAGGTCCTGGGCGATTACACCACCGACTCGGCGGGCCGTTTCACCTCGAAGGTCCCGAAGGCGGGCAAGTATTTCATCCACAAACTCAAGATCGGCTACCGCGCGCAGGTGGACCCCGACGTCGTGGAGGTGTCGCAGTCGGTCCCGTCCGTTGCTGCGGCCGCCTACATGGAGAAGATCGTCGTCCCTACCTCGATGGCCTTCCGCAAGGGCTACAACACGGTCCGCTTCGAAAAGCTCCCCGCCGGGGACCGCTCCGTCAACGCCGTGTTCGGGCCGTACGCGGGCAACCCCTTCGTGGGGCTCATCTTCAGCTTCGAGAGGCCGATGCAGTTCCTCATCCTGGCAAAGCCGAGGACCGCCGGAAACCTGAAGTCGATGGAGTTCAACCGAAGCTATTTGATCTACACGAGCCGGGCCTTTACGCTCGACACGACGAACTGGGTGAACCGGGAGTCGGTTCCCCCCACGGCCCTGCCGAACGCGAAGGTCCGCGGCAAGATCCAGCCTTTCTGAGCCTTGACGCAAAAAACCCCGCCGGTGGGGATCCGGCGGGTTTTTTTCTCGGCCTTCTCTCAGTCCGCACTGCGCTCACGGGTGAGACTTCTCCCCGCCCGCCTGACCAGGGGTCTCCGCGGCCCCCGGAGGCGACTCCGGCGGCAGCACCTCGACCGTGGGGCTTGTCCGCTCGCCGGAGAGCTCCCGGTGATATCGGAACGTACCCCGCACGGCATTTGCGAAAAGGACGACCAGAAGGGCCGCAAGCGGGACCTGCCAGAGGCGGTCGCTGCCCAGGGAGAACCACAGCTCCCGGGTCATCAGGGCGAGACCGATCAGCGCCGCCGCCCGGGATCGTTTGCGCTTTGTGAGAGCGCCGCAGAGTGCGACCATCAGGACGTCCAGCAGCTTGAGCGGTTGTCCGGCGGCCGTCACACCCAGGGAAACGACCAGGTAGAGAATCGCCGCCATGAACCCCTGATCGGCGGCCTTTCCCGACGATTCCAGGTCCTTGACGGGGGGGGAGAAAAAATCCTGAAGGGACCTCGCACCCATTCGTGATCCTTGCTGTCGTAGATCGGGCACACCCGGACGCCGGGCTCATGCCTCGCCGCCGTTTTCCTCCGCATCGAAGAGAGTCCCGTCCTCGGCGGCATCCTCGCCGCTGCGGGTCTCGCTCTCTCGCTCCACGCGGGCGATGCCGGAGAAGTTTTCGCCCTCCTCGAGATCGATGAGCTTCACGCCCTGGGTCACGCGGTGCAGCACGGGAACCTCGTCGACGCGGATGCGGATGATGTTGCCCGAGTCGCTGATGAGCATCAGGTCCTCGTTGCCAGTCACCTGGCGGATGCCCGAGACGAACCCGATCCGAGGGGTGGTCTTGAGATTCAGGATCCCCTTGCCGCCGCGGCTCTGGAGCCGGTACTCCTCGATCTCGGTCCGCTTGCCGTACCCCCGTTCGGAAACGGTCATGATGGAGTTGCCCTCCGTGAGAATCTCCATGCCGACGACGTGATCGTCTTCGTCCATCCGGATCCCGATGACCCCCGTGGCCGTCCGGCCCATGGCCCGGACATCCTCCTCCTTGAAGCGGATGGCCATTCCCTTGCGGGTGCCGAGGAAGATCTCCTGGGTGCCGTTGGTCTGGCGGACGTCCATCAGCTCGTCGCCCGCCTCGACGTTGATCGCGATGATGCCGCCGGCGCGGGGATTGGAATAGGCGGCAAGTTCCGTCTTCTTGATGATGCCCTTCTTCGTGGCCATGACGACGAACCTGCCCTCCTCGAACTCCCGCACGGGGAGGATGGCGGCCACCTTCTCGCCGGGGTTCATGTTGACGAGGTTCACGATCGCCTTGCCCTTGGCGGCCCGGCCCGCCTGCGGGATCTGATAGACCTTGAGCCAGTAGACGCGCCCCTGGTTCGTGAAGATGAGGATGTAGTGGTGCGTCGAGGCGATGAAGATATGCTCCACGAAATCTTCTTCCTTCGTGGTCATGCCCATCTTCCCCTTGCCGCCGCGGCGCTGGATGCGGTAGAGGCTCACGGCGTTGCGCTTGATGTAGCCCTGGTGCGACACGGTGACAACCATGTCCTCCTCGACGATCATGTCCTCGATGTCGATGTCCTCCGTCGACTCGACGATCTCCGTGCGGCGCTCATCGCCGAAGCGCTTCTTCGAATCCAGCAGTTCCTCCACGATGATGTCCAGGACCTTCTGGGGATCCTCGAGAACGCCCTTGAGGTTCGCGATGAGCTGCGTGAGCTCGGCGTGCTCCGCGAGGATCTTCCCGCGCTCGAGTCCCGTGAGCCGCTGCAGGCGCATGTCCAGAATCGCTTTCGCCTGGACTTCCGAGAGACCGAACGTCGACACGAGTCCCTCGGCCGCCGCCTGGGGGGTCTCGGAGGCCTTGATCAGGGCCACGACGGCATCGATGTTGTCCAGTGCCGTGATGAGTCCCTCGAGGATGTGGGCCCGCTCGCTCGCCTTGTTCAGCTCGAAGACCGTCCTGCGGGTGACGACGGTCTTGCGGAAATCGACGAAGCGCTGGAGCATCTCCTTGAGGTTCATGACCCGCGGCTGGCCCGAGTCGATGGCAAGCATGCTGATTCCGAAGGAGCTCTCCATCTGGGTGTGCTTGAAGAGCTGATTGAGGATGACGCCCGAAACCTCGTCTCGCTTGAGGTCGATGACGATGCGGATCCCGTCGCGGTCCGACTCGTCGCGCAGATCGGCGATGCCCTCGATCTTTCGCTCCTTGACGAGGTCCGAGATCTTCTCGATAAGGCTCGCCTTGTTGACCAGGTAGGGCAGCTGGGTGATGACGATGCTCTCCCGCTCGGTGCGGTGCGCACGCTCCACCATGGCCCGTGCGCGGATGCGCACGGTGCCCCGGCCCGTGCGATAGGCCGAGAGAATCCCGTCGCGGCCGTTGATGAAGCCGGCCGTGGGGAAGTCGGGCCCCTGGATGTGTTTCATGAGCCCCTCGACGGTGATCTCGGGGTCGCGGATGAGGGCGACCGTGCCGTCGACGATCTCGCCGAGGTTGTGGGGCGGGATGTTGGTGGCGACACCGACGGCGATGCCGGACGTGCCGTTCAGGAGCAGCATGGGCAGCCGCGAGGGCAGCACCACGGGCTCTTCCAGAGAGCCGTCGTAGTTGGGCGTGAAGTCGACGGTGTTCTTCTCGAGGTCCTCCAGCAGCTCCTCGGCGATCCGGGCCATCCGGATCTCCGTGTATCGCATGGCCGCCGGCGGGTCGCCGTCGACGGAGCCGAAGTTGCCCTGGCCGTCGATGAGCGGGTAACGAAGCGAGAAGTCCTGCGCCATGCGCACGATCGTGTCGTAGGCGGCGGTATCGCCGTGGGGGTGGTACTTGCCGATGATGTCGCCGACGATGCGCGCCGACTTCTTGTAGGGCCGGTTCCACCGGTTGCCCATCTCGTGCATGGCGAACAGCGCGCGCCGGTGGACGGGCTTGAGCCCGTCGCGCACGTCCGGTATGGCCCGCCCGATGATGACGCTCATGGCGTAGTCCATGTAGGACTTCTTCATCTCGTCTTCAATGTTCACCGGGATGTTCTTCTGATAGAGCTCCATGAGAATCGGCTCTCCTTCGGGAAACAAAATTCCCCCCTTCCCCGGGGGGACCAGCAGAGTCGGGTTTCGGGCTTCCGGATTCAGGACTTGGTTGAGTGATATTGTATATTCCGATGCCTGATGCCTGAAGCCCGTTGCCTGCCGCGAAGCGGCGTCAGATGTCCAGGTTCGAGACGTACTGGGCGTTTCTGTAGATGAACTCCTTGCGCGGCTCCACCTGGTCACCCATCAGCGTCGTGAAGATCTCGTCGGCCGCCAGGGCGTCCTCCACCTTCACCTGCAGCAGGGTCCGCTTCTCGGGGTTCATCGTGGTCTCCCAGAGCTGCTCCGGGTTCATCTCGCCGAGACCCTTGTAGCGCTGGATGGTGAGCCCCTTCTTGCCCAGGTTCATGACGAACTCCGTGAGGGCCTGAAGACTCTCGAACTGGCGGCTGCCCTTCTCCTCCTCGTCGTCGATGATCACCGTGAAGGGGGGCTCCCCGAGGGCCTTGAGCTGGGACAGGAGATTTCTCGCCTCGACGAATTTCGGCGAGGAGAAGATGTCCCCGTCGATGACCGTGTCCGCCTCGAGGCCGTCGCGGCGGATGGTGAAGACGAGGTTGTAACCGCCGTGCTCCAGATTGAAGTCCGAGGTGACGTTGACGACCTGCTCTCCCAACAGGCGGGCCACGCGCTTGCCCACGGTCTCGATCGCGACCTTGGAGCCGAAGTCTGCGGCCGTGAAGGAGGGATCCGCCGCCAGGACGTGCATCACGTCGCGGTTCTTCTCTTCCCTGTCGAATTTCTGCAGGATCGTGTCGAGCCGGATGGCCCGCTGGATCAGGGTGGCCAAGCGGGATCCCGTTAGGGCGTTTCCATTGCCGGTGCCCACGCGGATGCGGCTCACGCCGTTCTCGAGGATGAACCTCTTCATCTCCTCGTCGGTGTTGATGTAGAGGTCGCGTTTCTTGTCGGCGATCTTGTAGAGCGGCGGCTGGGCGATATACAGGTAGCCGCGCTCTACGAGCTTCTTCATCCTGCGGAAGAAGAAGGTGAGAAGCAGGGTGCGGATGTGCGAGCCGTCGATGTCGGCGTCGGTCATGATGATGACCTTGTGGTATCGCAGCCGGGCGATGTCGACGTCGTCCTCGTCGTCGCCGCTGCCGATCCCCACGCCGAGGGCCGTGACGATGACCTTGATCTCCTCGTTCTGGAGGATCTTGTCGAAGCGGGCCTTCTCCACGTTGAGGACCTTGCCGCGAAGGGGAAGGATGGCCTGGTTGCGCCGATCGCGGCCCTGCTTGGCGGAGCCGCCCGCGGAGTCGCCCTCGACCAGGTACAGCTCGCTCTGGGCGGGGTCCTTCTCCTGGCAGTCCGCAAGCTTTCCGGGCAGGGTGGAGACCTCGAGGGCGCTCTTTCGGCGCGTGAGCTCCTTGGCGCGCCGGGCCGCCTCGCGGGCCCGGGAAGCGTCGAGGGCCTTGCCGATGATCGCTCGTGCCACGGGCGGGTGTTCCTCGAAGTAGGTGGTGAGCTTGTCGTAGACGATCCCCTCGACGAGACCCTTCACCTCGCTGTTGCCGAGCTTGGTCTTCGTCTGCCCCTCGAACTGGGGCTCGCGGATCTTGACGCTGATGACGGCGGCCAGGCCTTCGCGCACGTCCTCGCCCCTGATCGAGTCCTTCCCGTTCTTCAGGAAGCCGTTCTGCACGGCGTAGTTGTTGATCGCCCGCGTCAGGGCCGACCGGAACCCGCTCAAGTGGGTGCCGCCCTCGGTCGTGTTGATGCTGTTGGCATAGGAGAAGACGCTCTCGCCGTAGGTGTCGTTGTACTGGATGGCCACCTCGGCGAAGCAGTCGTCCTTCTCGCCCTCGATGTAGATGGGCTTCTTGTGCAGGACGCCCTTGTTCTTGTTGATGAACTCGACGAAGGAGACGATGCCGCCCTGATAGTAGAACTCGGCCTTCTCGTCGGTGCGCTCGTCGATGAGAATGATGCGGATTCCCTTGTTCAGGAAGGCAAGCTCCCGCATGCGGTTCGAGAGGATGTCGAAGCTGAACTCCGTCTCCTCGAAGACCTCCGGGTCGGGCATGAAGGTCACCGTCGTTCCCCTGCCCCTCGTTTTTCCCACTTCCTTGAGCGGTGCGGTCGGCACGCCGCGCTCGTAGGACTGGCGGTACACCTTGCCCTCGCGGCGCACCTCGAGCTCGAGGTGGCTCGAGAGGGCGTTGACCACGGAGACACCCACGCCGTGCAGGCCGCCGGAGATCTTGTAGCTCTCGCGGTCGAACTTGCCGCCGGCGTGCAGTTTCGTCATGACAACCTCGGCGGCGGAGACCCCCTCCGTCTTGTGCATATCCACGGGGATCCCCCTGCCGTTGTCGTCGACCTGGATGCTGTTGTCGATGCGGATCCTGACGGTGATCGTGTCGCAGAATCCGGCGGAGGCCTCGTCGACGCTGTTGTCCACCACCTCGTAGACGAGATGGTGCAGGCCGTCGCGGCCGGTGCTG
>MVQS01000114.1 GCA_002067855.1 Syntrophaceae bacterium PtaB.Bin038 | reverse complement strand
GCATCATCGGCATCGGAAGGGTGGGCACCATCGTGGCCGACCGCGCCCAGGGCCTCAAGATGAACGTCATCGCCTACGACCCCTTCCTGGCCCCCGAGACGGCCGAGAAGATGGGCATCACGCTGGTGTCCCTGGACGAGCTGCTGAAGCGTTCGCACTTCATCTCCGTTCACACGCCGCTCACGAAGGACACGAAGAACCTCCTGAACGCCGCCGCCATCGCGAAGATGCGCAAGGGCGTCTTCATCGTCAACTGCGCCCGCGGCGGGATCGTCAACGAGAAGGACCTGCTCGACGCGCTCAACTCCGGCCACGTGGCGGGAGCGGCCCTCGACGTCTTCGAGGAGGAGCCCACGAAGAACCGGGAGCTCGTGAACCACCCCAACGTGATCTGCACGCCCCACCTGGGGGCGGCCACCGACGAGGCCCAGCGCAACGTCGCCATCGCCATCGCCGAGCAGATCGCCGACTTCCTCACGAAGGGCGAGATCCGCAACGCCATCAACTTCCCGTCGGTGAGCGCGGAGCTGCTCACGCACATCCAGCCCTACCTGACGCTCGCCGAGAAGCTGGGGACCTTCGAGGCCCAGATCGTCAAGGGGGGCATCGAGGAGGTGGCCGTCGAGTACGCCGGCGACATCATCAACTACAACGTGGCGCCGCTCACGATCGCGCTGCTCAAGGGGCTGCTCACGCCGATTCTGAACGCCAACATCAACTTCATCAACGCCCCCTTCATCGCCAAGGAGCGCAACATCAAGGTCGTCGAGTCCAAGTCCAGCGAGGTGAAGGACTTCACGAGCATGATCTCCGTCACGATCAAGACGACGGAGGAAAAGAGCTTCGCCGCCGGGGCCATCTTCGGCAAGCAGGACCCCCGCATCGTGCGGATCGAGAAGTTCTCCATGGAGGTGATCCCCGAGGGCCACATGATCGTGCTGTACAACAACGACAGGCCCGGGGTCATCGGCAACATCGGCACCACCCTCGGCAGCAACGGCATCAACATCGCCCGCTTCCAGCTGAGCCGCGAGCACGTGGACGGCAAGGCCCTCGTCGTGCTCTCCACGGACACCGTGGTGCCGCCGGACATCCTGAAGAAGCTGCGGGAACTCCCCAACGTCATATCCCTCACCCAGCTGGAGATGTGATCCGGCACGGAGTAGGCCTATGTCAAGTGTGATCGTCGTAGGGACCCAGTGGGGCGATGAAGGCAAGGGCAAGATCGTCGACCTCTACGCGGAGGACGCCGACGCCGTCGTGCGCTTCCAGGGGGGCAACAACGCGGGGCACACGATCGTGGTCAAGGGCAAGCAGACCATCCTGCACCTGATCCCGTCCGGGATCCTCCATGATCACAAGCTGTGCGTCCTGGGCAACGGCATGGTCATAGACCCGAAGGTGCTCATCGAGGAGATCCAGTACCTGAAGGGCGAGAACGCCTTCCCGCCCCACACGAAGCTCGTCATCAGCGACAAGGCGCACCTGATCATGCCCTACCACCGCCGCATCGACGCGGCGCGCGAGGCCGCCAAGGGGACGGGCAAGATCGGGACGACCCAGCGCGGGATCGGGCCGGCCTACGAGGACAAGGTCTCCCGAACGGGCATCCGGGTCTGCGACCTGCTGGACCGGGAGGTCTTCGCGGAGAAGCTGCGGCGCAACGTGGAGGAGAAGAACTTCCTGCTCACAAAGCTCTTCGGCGAGCCGGCCGTCGACGAGAAGCCCATCCTCGAGGAGTACGCGGGCTACGCCGACTTGCTGCGGCCCCACGCGGCCGACGTCTCTCTGCTGCTCGACGAGGCCATCCGGCAGAAGAAGAAGATCCTCTTCGAAGGGGCCCAGGGAGGGCACCTGGATGTGGACCACGGCACCTACCCCTTCGTCACCTCGTCGAACACGGTGGCCGGCAACGCCTGCTGCGGCGCAGGGGTGGGCCCGACCCAGATCCATTCCGTCATCGGGATCGTCAAGGCCTACACGACCCGCGTGGGCAGCGGCCCCTTCGTGACGGAGCTCACCGACGAGACCGGGGAGCACATCCAGCGCGTGGGCGCGGAGTTCGGCGCCACGACGGGGCGCAAGCGGCGCTGCGGCTGGCTGGACATGGTGCTCGTGCGCCAGTCGGCGCGGGTGTCGGGCATCACGGGCCTGGCCATCACGAAGCTCGACGTGCTCACGGGCATCGACAAACTCAAGATCTGCGTGGGCTACCGCACGGCAAGGGGCGAGGAGTTCACGAAGGCCGTCCCGTCCGACCTGAGAGTCTTCGAGCGCTGCGAGCCCGTCTACATGGAGCTCGACGGCTGGACGGAGGACATCCGCAGCGCCAAGCGGATGGAAGACCTCCCGCGGAACACGCGGCGCTACGTGGACACCCTCGAGACCCTCGCCGGGGTCAAGGTGGTCCTCGTCTCCGTCGGGGCCGACCGCAACGAGACGATCGTCACGGAGAATCCCTTCAGGCGGTAACCAAGATCCGGCGTGGAGCATGCGGGAAAGCACGCGGACCCGTTGATTCCGCGTTTCCTGCACGCTGCACCCTGCGGCCATGGCCGCCCGGGGCCGTTAGCTCAGTCCGGTAGAGCAGCGGACTTTTAATCCGTTGGTCACGAGTTCGAATCTCGTACGGCCCACCAGAAACAAAGAGGGCCTCCGGCATGCCCCCGGAGGCCCTCTCTCATGTTCAGCCGACGAAATCCGCGATCACTTGATCATCGCGGCCCCGGCCTTGGCGCACTGCCCGTCCTGGGCCGCCGAACCGCCGGAAACCCCCACGGCGCCGATGATCTTCCCGTTCTCGATGATCGGCACGCCGCCCTCGATGGCGCTGATGCCGTCCAGGGTCAGGTAGTGAATGTTCGCCTTCACGGCATTCTCGAGCGCCAGGGTGGGGCGCTTGTACATGACCGACGCCTTGGCCTTGTGGATCGCCACGTCGACGCTTCCCCACTGGACCACGTCGAAGCGCTCGAAGTACACCAGGTTTCCCCCCGTGTCCACGACCGCCGTGCAGATGTTGATCTTCAAGTTCCCCGCTTCCCTGGCCGCCGCCGCCGCCACCTTCTTCGCCGCCTCGAGGCCGATGTTCGGGCCGTAGGGGTTGGGCATCTGCTGGGCGAAGACCGAACCGGCAAGAAAGAGGCCGACGACACACAGGACCGCTGCAAGTTTGATGGCACGCATGGGAAATCCTCCTTCTGAATCTGCATTCCCACGGAGGTGGGTAAAGCGAGTATAGTGCAACGGGTGCATCAAGTCAAAAGGTTTCAAAATAAGGCGGCCCGTTTCACCGGGCGGAACCCGACGGCCGCGCCCGTCGGCCCCGAAACGGGTTGACAACCCGGGGGCTTCATGTACATTGGTACGCAATTTCCGGCCGCTGCGGCCCGCGGACCCCGTTTGGGGGCCGGGTTATCGAGGGAAGGCATTCCCGCTCCCTCGCGGGAGAGGCAATCGCAAAATACCCTCTCCCTCTCTGGAGAGGATAAAGGTGAGGGGGTCTTGAAATCATTCACCCTCCCCTTCATCCCCTCCCGTCGAATGAGGTTAACGAGAAAGACGGTTCTTGAGAGGAAACCATGACCCGCCCGAGCGTTTCTGCAACCGTTCTCCTGACCGCCCTGATGGCCATGACGGTGTTGCAGCTCACCGCCTGCACTGCCCAGTACCCGCTGAACCCCGCCGTCGAGAAAATCGACCGGTCGGAGCCCTACCGGGTCAAGCTCGCGGCCCCCGACCGTTCCCGGGACACGCTCCTCATCCTCGCATTCTCGGGCGGCGGCACCCGCGCGGCGGCCCTGTCCTACGGAATCCTGGAGGCGCTCGATCTCGTCGAGGTCCCCGCCCCCCCGTCCAAGGAGGGCAAGCGGCACACCCTGCTCGACGAGGTGGATCTCATCTCGGGCGTCTCCGGAGGGAGTTTCACGGCCTCTTACTACGGCCTGCACGGCCGGGAGATCTTCAACGACTTCCGCACCGAGTTCCTGTACGCCGATTTCCAGGGATCGCTCCTGTGGGGCCTCGTGAACCCCGTCAACTGGGTGCGCCTGTGGTCCCCTCGGTTCGGCCGTAGCGACATGGCCCAGGAATACTACGACGAGAAGCTCTTCAAGGGCGCAACCCTGGGGGATATCGCGAAGAAGCCCGGCCCCGTCATCGTGGTCCTCGCCACGGAGGCCATCGAGGGGATCAGCTTCGCCTTCACGCCGAGCCAGTTCGCCCTCATCTGCTCCGATTTCGACCGGTTCCCCGTGTCGCGGGCCGTGGCGGCGTCGGCCGCCTTCCCGGGGGCCCTCTCGCCGGTGGTCCTGAAAAACTACGCGGGCCAGTGCGACATCCGGACCCCGCACTGGATCGTAAAGGCCCTGGCGGCCCCGGACCTCGCCAGCCGGGCCTACTACAACGCGCTGCGGATGAAGACCTACCTCGACGCGCGCCGCAAGCCCTACATCCATCTCATCGACGGGGGCGTGTCGGACAATCTCGGGATCCGGGGCATCCTCGAGTCCCTCATCGCCCGGGGCGGCATCCACGAATCGCTGCGGGCCCTGGGGCTGCAGAACACCCGGCGCGTGGGCATCGTCATCGTCGACGCGAAGACCCAGGAGAAGGCGCGCTGGCAGGTCCTCGACGAAATCCCCGGCATCGGGACGATCCTGGGGGCGTCCTCGACCATCATGATCAACAAGTACAACTTCGAGACCATCGAGCTCCTGCACCACGTCGCCCGGGAGTGGACGCACGACGACGAGATCCACGGCCAGAAGCCCATCGATTTCTACATCGTGCACGTGGCCTTCGACGCGCTTCCGGACGAGAGGGAGCGGGACTACTTCAACTCCATCCCCACGAGCCTCTCCCTCGAGCCTCGGCAGGTGGACAACCTGCGGGAGGTCGCCTCCAAGCTCCTGTACCATGACAAGAATTTCCGGCGGTTCGTGAAGGACCTGGGGGGGCGGATGCCGGAGCGGCCGTTCCGGATCAGCCTGCCGCCCCGGACGGACGGAGAGGGCGCCGCGGGCCCGGAATTCGCGGTGCAGGACGGAAGTCCGTGAGATGGCGTTCTCAGGCCCGGTAGAGGAACCCGCCCCTCTGCCGCACGACGTTGCGCGTGTCCACCACGGGCACGCCGAGGGCGGCGTAGTCGATCTCCCGGTACTCGTCGTGGGGGGTGGCGACGAGGATGAGGTCGAAGCCCCCGGAGATCGGGACGGATCTCCGGCCCGCGAACCGGGCGTACTCACGGGAGGGGCGGATGACGGGGATGCAGGGGTCGTGGTAGGACACCTCGGCACCCAGATGCTCCAGCTTCTCCATGAGCCGGTACGAGGGCGACTCGCGGTCGTCGTCGACATTGGCCTTGTAGGCGAGCCCCAGGATGAGGATCTTCGATCCCTTCACGTGCTTGCCGTGCTCATTGAGGGCCTCCATGACCTTCGAGACCACGTAGTCGGGCATGGAGGTGTTGATCTCGCCCGCCAGCTCGATGAAGCGCGTGTTGAACTCGTACTCCCTCGCCTTCCACGTCAGGTAGAAGGGGTCGATGGGGATGCAGTGCCCGCCCAGGCCCGGTCCCGGGTAGAAGGGCTGGAAGCCGAAGGGCTTGGTGGCCGCCGCCTCGATGACCTCCCAGACGTCGATCCCCATGCGGTCGAAGCAGATCTTCAGCTCGTTGACCAGCGCGATGTTGACGGAGCGGTAGATGTTCTCCAGGAGCTTCGCCGCCTCGGCCACCTTCGCCGACGACACGGGGACGGTCCTCTCCACGACGTGGCCGTACAGGGCCCTGGCCGCGGCAAGGCACGCGGGCGTGACCCCCCCGACGACCTTCGGGACGGTCCGCAGGCTGAAGTTCTTGTTGTTCGGGTCCTCCCGCTCGGGCGAGAAGGCCAGGTGGAAATCCGCGCCCGCCTTGAGCCCCGAGGCCTCCAGGATCTCCCGGAGGTCGCCGTCGGTCGTGCCGGGGTAGGTGGTGGACTCGAGGACGACGAGCTGCCCCTTGCGCAGGCGCCGGGCGATGGTCCTGCCCGTGTTGAACACGTAGCGCATGTCGGGCTCCCGGTTGCGGTTCAGGGGGGTGGGCACGCAGATGAGGATGCAGTCGACCCCTGCAAGGAGGTCGAAGTCCGACGTGGGCGTGAAGTTCCCGTTGATCTCCTTCCGCAGCACCGACGAGTCGATATGACGGATGTAGCTCTCGCGCCTTCGAAGGGCGGCGACCTTCGTTTCGTCCACGTCGAAGCCCGTGACCGTGAAGCCGGCGCGGCAGAACTCGATGACCAGAGGCAGGCCGACGTAGCCCAGCCCGATGACCCCGACGCGGGCCTGCCTGGCGTTGATCTTTTCAATCAGCGACATGAGGGGATCCTTCCCGTTGGGTGGATGAACCGCCGGAACGCCCGGCGGCTGAACAGAACTTGCAAATTTCATGCTTTACGGCAAGAAAAGAGCCCCCTTTTGACACCGGAGCCCGATGATCAGAAACGTTTCAATTCCAGGCTGCTCCTCCCCGCCTGTTGCTCACCCTCTTACCCTCTCACCTTCATCCCTTCTCGTCCAATACCGCCGGCAGAAGGACGTGGAAGGCCGCGAAGTGCCCCTCGCGGGACTCGACGTGGATCAGGCCCTCGTGGTTTCGGACGATGGCGTAGCTCACGGCAAGCCCGAGGCCCCGACGGGCCTCCTTGGTGGTGAAGTAGGGGTCGAAGATCTTCGAGAGGTGCTCCTCGCGGATGCCGTGGCCGTGGTCGCGGACGCAGATCTTCACGTACCGGCCCTCCCGGATCGGCAGCCGGTCCGCAGCCTCCACGATGGCGTTGCCCGCCTGGATGTCGATCGCACCTCCCCCGGGCATGGCCTCCACGGCGTTCTGGACGAGGTGCCGGAGCACCTGCCGGATCTGCCCCTCGTCGACCTCAACCTGCCATAGATCGGGGTCGATATTGAGGCGCACGTCGATCGGCGGCTCACCGGGAGCCAGGCCCGGCGCCTCCTGTAGCAGCGGCTTGAGGTCCGTCACCTTCCGGACAGGGTAGCCCCCCTTGGCCACGGTGATGAGCAGGTGGGTGAGCTCCTTGGCGCGCAGCCCCGCCTTTTCGGCCACGGCGAGGCCCTCCTCGAGCATCTTGTCCTCGTCGGGAACGGAGATCTTGGCGAGG
>MVQS01000113.1 GCA_002067855.1 Syntrophaceae bacterium PtaB.Bin038 | reverse complement strand
GCCCTTCGACTACCGCGAGCTGCTCGTCCAGATCCGCAACGCGATCGAGAAATCCGGCCTGTCCCGGGAGGTGAAGCGCCTGAGGCGAATGGTCCGGGCCGACCTGGAAGGCTCGGACATCATCGCCCACAGCGAGGCCATGAAGCGCGTCCTCGACGCCGTGGCCCTCGCCGCGGAGACGGACTCCAACGTCTTCATCAGCGGCGAGAGC
Organism: Syntrophaceae bacterium PtaB.Bin038; assembly: GCA_002067855.1. GTDB lineage: Bacteria > Desulfobacterota > Syntrophia > Syntrophales > UBA2192 > UBA2192. The sequence goes on along the minus strand of MVQS01000113.1, from coordinate 6,533 downwards.
GGCACGGGCAAGGGGATGGTGGCCCGCGCCCTGCACCGGCTGAGTAAGCGCCGGGAGCACCCCTTCGTCGGCATCAACTGTGCGGCCATCCCCGCCACCCTGCTGGAGAGCGAGCTCTTCGGGTTCGAGAAGGGGGCCTTCACGGGCGCCGTGGCGAGCAAGAAGGGCCTCTTCGTCCAGGCCGACAGGGGCATCATCTTCCTCGACGAGATCTCCGAGATCCCCCTGCCCATGCAGGGCAAGCTCCTCAAGGCCCTCGAGGAAAAGGAATTCTACCCCCTGGGCTCGCACCGGACCGTGAAGGTCGACGTCCGGATCGTTTCGGCGTCGAACAAGGAGATCGCCCGGGAGGTCGAGTCGGGGGCGTTCCGCAGCGACCTGTTCTACCGCGTCCACGTCGTGCCGATCAAGGTGCCCCCGCTGAGGGAGCGCAAGGAAGACATCCCGGTGCTGGCGGAGCACTTCCTGGCGAAGGTGGCGCAGAAGCTCGAGAAGCCCGTCAAGACCCTCTCGCCCGGCGCCATGCAGAAGCTCATGATCTACTCCTGGCCGGGCAACGTCCGGGAGCTGGAGAACATGATCGAGTGCGCCGTCGTCATGTCGACGGAAAACGTGATCCACGAGGACCTGATCATCGTCCCGGGCCGGTCGGACGACAGGATTTCCTTCAAGCCCCTCAAGGAGAGCAAGCAGGACTTCGAGCGGAACTACCTGGTCCAGCTCATGCAGATCAGCCGGGGCAACGTCAGCCAGGCCGCCAAGCTCGCGGGCAAGTACCGGGCGGACCTCTACGAGCTGCTGGAAAAGTACGCCATCAACCCGCTCGACTTCAGGAAAGGCTGAGGGCGAAGGGCGTTTCCGGGCCGCTCGAAGGGAAAACCCTTCACAAACGGAGGGTTCGCGGGCGGCATCGGCGGCGGCACGGGGAACGGAGCGAGAGGAATCAAGGGGTTGCAACAGCCGGGGCACGTGGTACGGGCCTTGCTGTATCACCCCCCACCAAGAAAAGCGGTGACGGCGTATGAGAGTCCTGGTCGTAGACGACGATCCGTTCATGACGGAGATCCTGAAACTCTACCTCGTGCGGGCGGGTTACGAAGCGGAGGCGGCCGAGAACGGCCTGAAGGCGCTTCGACTGCTGGAGAGCGCCCCGTTCGACGTCGTCATCACCGATGCGGTCATGCCGGAAATGACGGGCTTCGAGCTCTGCCGGGCGGTTCGGGAAAAGTACCCCCACATCCGGATCATCGGGATGACCGGTCATGTCAACGTGAACGATTTCGAGAAATCGGGCGCCCACGCATGCTTCTACAAGCCGGTCCCCTTCCAGGAGCTTCTCAAGGCGATCCGTTTCCTCTGCAGCACCGACTCCCCCGCGGCGATGCAGTGATGGGTGAAGGGAAAAACATACGAAACAAGTCCCTTGAATCGCTGATGTTTTAAAAACGTACCCCCTCTTAATGAAGGGGAAACCCTCCATTGAGGCCCGTCTCTCCCGTACGGCCCGCCGCTTCCTTCAATTCAATTTCATCAATAAAATCGATTATCTGCATTCCTCTCCCCCCTCGATGGTATGCTCGTTGCCTATATGCACCGCGCGGCGTCTCCCGGCCTCTGTCCGGAACGCAGGAGCCCCGAATGGCAGCGACAGGAAGATCCTTTTCTCGAAAGACACTCCCCGGCCCCCGGATTGCGATCCTCGTGATGCTGATCCTGACGCTGCCGGCCCGGCAGGCGGGGGCGGCGGCCGTTACGCTGGCCTGGGACGCCAACACGGAGCCGACCGTGGCGGGCTACAGGGTCGGTTACGGGACGGCAAGCGGGAACTATTCCAGCACGGTCGACGTGGGCAACTGGACGGGCGTCAACATCAGCGGCCTCGAAACGGGCCGGACGTACTATTTCGCCTGCAGGGCCTACGACTCGACGGGCCGGGAAAGCGCCTATTCCAGGGAGATCTCCTACACGCCGCCCGCCGCGGTGTGCACCTATTCGATCTCCCCGGCGAGCCAGTCCTTCGTCTCCGCGGGGGGCAAGGGAAGCGTGACGGTGAACGCCCCGTCCGCCTGCACGTGGAGCGCCTCAAGCGGTGCCTCGTGGGTCACGATCACGTCGGGCTCGGGCGGCACCGGGCCGGGGACGGTCGGGTACTCCGTGGCCGCCAACACGAGCCCGTCGTCCAGGTCGGCAACCATGACCGTCGCCGGCAGCACCTTCACGGTCAGCCAGCAGGGCGCGGCGGCGAGCACCGTGACCATCACGGCATCGGCCGGGACGGGCGGCTCGATCTCGCCCTCCGGAACGGTCACGGTCGCCGCGGGGTCGAGCAAGACGTTCACCGTCTCGCCGCGGTGGTTCTACAAGATCTACGACGTCAAGGTGAACGGCGTCTCCGTCGGCGCCGTCAAGTCCTACACGTTTTCCGGCGTGAAGAGCAACCAGACGATCAGCGCGACGTTCAAGAGGAAGTGACGGGTCGTCAGCGAGAGGATCCCTCCCCGGGGAATTTCAGTTTTATGCCCCCTCTGTTCCCCGGGGGGGATTTTTTCCGGCTGCGGGGCAAGGAGATTCATCAACCCATGACCATGCCGCGTAACGAGTCCACCCCTTCCACGGAGCGCATGCGGTCCGTGGTGACCATCACGGCCACCTCCGGGCACGGGGGGGTCATCACCCCCTCCTCACGCCTGTCCGTCGGCTTCGGCCTGAGCAAGATGTTCGTCATCCGGCCCTGGGAAGGCTACGCGATCTGCGACATCGAGGTGGACGGCGTCTCGATCGGTCCCGTGAGCATGTACATGTTCACCAACGTCACGGAGGACCACACGATCCGTGCGACGTTCCGGAAACAAAGACCCCCGGCGCCCGGGCGTCCTGCGGGGTGAGGAGGTGTCATGACGCTTTCGAAGCTGAGAAACCCGCTGCTTGCCGCCGCGCTTGCCTGCTGCCTGACGGCCTTCCTCACGTCCCCCGCCGCGGCGGGGATCATGGGGGGACTGGCCTCGGCGCCCGATCCGGGCACGATCCGCGGCGAAGAACTCGGCCGGGTGCAGCGGGCCCTCGAGACGGAGATCGTGCGCTCGGCGCTCGAGGCCCACGGACTCACGACGCGGGAAGCCCGCGAGCGGCTGCAGGCGATGACGGACGAACAGGTCCATCTCATGGCCGGGGTCTCGGACCGGGTCCTGGCGGGGGGTGACGGCGGCGGCGCGGTCGTCGCGGTGCTCATCATCATCCTGCTGGTCCTCCTGATCCTTTACCTACAGGACAAGAAGATCGTCATCCGGTAAGCGACGCCGCGCGCGTTCCCGGAAGGCACGTGTCTTGCAGATATACCTGCATTCCGTCTGTTCGGGGGGTGGTGCGCCATGGGTCTTCTGGATGCGTTCAGGCAGAAAAAGCCCCGCCGGGGCATCAGCAAGGCCGTGGCCCTGGAAATGGCCGAGGACTGGTCGGGCGGGGACGGCATCGACATGGAGCACGCCGTCGTGATCCACGCCCGCGACCGGCGCAAGGGCCTGGCCGATCAGTACGCCTACATCTCGAGCCTTCACGGCCTGCGCAGCTGCGACTGGTTCATCGAGTCCCAGGAGATCCGGCACGCGGGCAAGCGCAGCTACGAGATCTTCGTCATCCGGACGAGCGACGGGGCCCGGCTGCGTTACTTCTTCGACGTGACGTGCTTCCACGGCTAGACGGGCCTCCTCTGCACAATCGCAAAGAGGCCGTCCCGGCGGGGCCGCCCTCTTCTGTCTTTTTCTTCCACCGCACTCCGCCCTTTCTCTTTTCATGGAGAGGAAGGTCCTGTACCCTGTGCCCCATCCTTCTCACCCGACGGGCGCCATTCTGCGCTCGACCCTGACGGCGCGCAGCGTGTCGTTGAGGAGGCCGATCTTGTGCGCCTTCCTGGGGGTGTTGCCCTCGGGACCGGTGCGCAGCCTCTCCGTGCGCACCCGGCCGCCGAGGTCGGTGAACCGGACGAGGACCTCGCACTCGGGGTCGTAGGAGAGCGCCATCTGCCGGGTGACACGGTCGGGCCACCCGCCGAAGGGGTTGGCGCTGATCGCGGTGAACTTCGCGCCCCCGGGGTCGGCCGCGTCGGCTTCGATCCCCATGACGACCCGGCCGTATCTCCTGAAACTCTCGAAGGCGACGGCCGCGACGGAGTCCCACCGCCGGAGCTGGTTCTTCACGTACGCCGGGACATCCGCCGCAATCTCCAGGCGGTTCCGCGAGTAGAAGACCGACGTCATCGCCTCGATCCGGTACCGGATCGACCGCAGCCCCCGGGCGTGCCGCAGGACGCAGTCGGCCCCGCTATCCAGGACATCCTTTTCCCGGCCCGCTTCAACCAGGCGGCCGGCCACGGCCACGACGGGGACGTTCCAGGCCGACCGGAGAATCCGGAGGAGCCCGAGAGGCGAGGCCGGCGCGAAGGCGCGCGCATCCGGCGGCGTGCAGTCCACGCGGTCGAGCAGGAGAATCGCAAGGTGAACGGGGACGCTCCTCACGAGCGACACGGCCGCGTGCGCGGTGACGGCCTCGTGGAGGGCCAGCCGCCAGCAGGTGTCCGGGAAGATCTCCCGCAGGCACTCCGCGATGCCCGGATCGGAAGGGCCCGGCCCCGAGCCGATCAGGATATGGACGGCGGTGCGCAGCAGGTTGTCCGCGGGGGGAAGGATCTGCATCGTCGACGGCCGGCTCGCCGGCGGAGTGTTTTGCCCGGCCCCGCCTCGGGCGGGGCCGGGCGGGAACCCGGCGGCTCGTACCGGTTTTATCGGCAGGACGCGGTCATTTCTTGAAGGCGCGGGGCGCGGCGAGGATGAGGAAGTACCTATTGATTTACTAATAATCTACTCCTATTGTCTTTCCCCCGGATTTCGCGCATCCTTCAACCAGGGATTCCCCGGGCGCTCCCGCCCGGTTCGCGGCCGTCGCGCCGTATCGGCCGTCGAAGCCGGGAGAGACACCGGGGCCCTGTCGCGGCAGGCACGTCGAGGCGATCGGTAACGCGTCAGCGAGCCCCTAACGCGCAGGATCCGGCCCCGGCCGGGTGCGCAGGCGGCCGGGCGGGCTTTTCAGGAAAGGAGGGCTTGATCATGAGCAAGAAAACAGTTCGGAAAAAGGACGCCGGACGGGGCGGCAGGGACCCGATGGGCAAGGGGGTTCTCCCGAGCGACCCCCGTGAGTCCGCGTACCTGCTGCACAGCATTGTGCAGGGATTTTCCATCCCTGCCTTCGTCATCGGGAAGGATCACCGGATCCTCTACTGGAACCGGGCCCTCGAGCAGCTGAGCAAGATCCCGATGAGCGAGGTGGTGGGGACGAAACAGCACTGGAGGGCCTTCTACGCCGAGCCGAGGCCCTGCATGGCCGACCTCCTGGTCGACGGCACGGCCGACCGGGTCCCGAAGTGGTACGAGGGCAAATACAAGAAGTCCGACCTGCTGGAGGAGGCCTACGAGGCGACCGATTTCTTCCCCGCCCTGGGAGAGAAAGGCGTCTGGCTGCGCTTCACGGCCGCGGCGATCCGGGACACCCGCGGCGAGATCATCGGCGCCATCGAGACCCTCGAGGACATCACGGAGCGCAAGGTCGCGGAGCTGACGCAGCGGGAGAGCGAGCAGCAGCTCTTCAGCATCATCGAGGGCTCCCCCATCCCGACCTTCGTAATCGGGCTGGACCACAAGGTCCTCTACTGGAACCGCGCCCTGGAGAAGCTCAGCCGGATCCCGGCCGAGGAGATGATCGGCACCAACCGGCACTGGAGGGCTTTCTACGCCAAGGAGCGCCCCTGCATGGCGGACCTGCTCGTCGACCAGTCCCTCGAGACGATCCCCGAGTGGTACGGAGGCGTCGCGAAGTCGAAGCTGCTCGAGGACACCTACGAGGCCGAGGGCTTCTTCCCCGATCTCGGGGAGAAGGGCCGGTGGCTGAGGTTCACCGTCTCCCCCATCCGGAGCTCCCGGGGGGCCCTGGTGGGCGCCATCGAGACCCTCGAGGACATCACGGAGCGCAAGGAGACGGAGCAGCAGGTCATCGAAAGCGAGAAGAGGCTCCACAGCATCGTCCAGGGGTTTTCCATCCCCGCCTTCGTGATCGGCAAAGACCACCGGATCCTCTACTGGAACCGGGCCCTGGAGAAGCTGACCAACCTGAAGGCGAAGGACATGGTCGGGACCGACCAGCACTGGCGGGCCTTTTACGGCAAGGAGAGGCCGTGCATGGCCGACCTGCTCGTGGACCGCGCCGCGGACAAGGTGTCCAAGTGGTACTCGGGGAAATACCGCAAATCCGATCTCATCGAGGAGGCCTACGAGGCGACCGATTTCTTCCCCGACCTCGGCAAGGGCGGACGCTGGCTGCGGTTCACCGCCGCGGTCATCCGCGATTCGCGGGGCGAGCTCGTCGGGGCCGTCGAGACCCTGGAGGACATCACGGAGCAGAAGGTGGCCGAGAACGCCCTGAAGAAGAGCACGGACCGCAAGAGCGGAAAATCGTCCTAGCCGGCCCCGCGGCAGGCCGGGAGATCC
>MVQS01000112.1 GCA_002067855.1 Syntrophaceae bacterium PtaB.Bin038 | reverse complement strand
CCGCGGATGCGGCAGTTGCCGTAGATGTCGGCCTCGTGGACGTGAATGGCCGCCACATCGGGCCATATGGCGGGCATGGCCGCATACTTGGTCCCCGTGAAGGGACACTGGATGATCTTCGCGCCGCTGTACTGGAAGGTGTCGGTGCCCATGATGTTGCGGGCCGGGTAGAAGGAGACGCCGGCGGCGGCGGCCTTGAAGCGAACCGACAGGGAGTAGTTCGTCCACTCGGAGACTTTCACCTTCCCGCTCTCCATGTAACGGCGTGCGTTGGGGGAAAGACCGCGGGCCTCGAGGCCGACGATGTAGGCCACGTCCAGCTTGTCGAACACCTCGCCCGCGCAGAGAATCTGGAAATCGTGGGTGGACGTGTGGCCGGCAAATCCCATGTTCTTGCGGCCCTGCCTCAAAATCTCGTGGCAGACCGCGGTAGGGATCCTGTTCGCGCCGAACCCGCCGATGCAGAGATAATCGCCGTCGTGGACGTACTTCTCGACGGCCTCCTTCACCGACATCACCTTGGGTTTCAGTGCGCGGCTTTTCTTCCTGAAAAACGCCCTTGCCTTGTCGGCATCCGGATCTGTAAAGATCGCGCCAATTCCCTGTGCTAAGACTTCCACTGAAATCTACCTCCTCTCTTTGTATTGGAACCCCATGCGCCCTGTCGGAACGACCCGGGGGAACTTCTCTGAATCGGGAACCAGGGTGGAGGGGTCTGACAACGCGTCTGCAACACGTCTCGAAAACCGGGCCGGTCTATACCACAGGCGTTTCCGAAAATCAAGGGATTTCAAAGAAGTTTGCCCCGATCGGGTAAGTCTTTGACGGCTATCGGCTATTTGCGTTTTTTCTCCTTCTCCTCCAGGGCCTTCCGCAGCTTTGCCCCCAGACCCGAGAGGCCCGACCCCTGCTCCTCCGGGGCGCGGCTGGAGCGGACGAGGTGCTTCTCCCTCGCTCCCTCCCCGCCGTAGTAGTCGCCCAGCAGTTCCCGGCTGTGGGCATCGTCGTGGCAGTACACGCAGAGGTTCTCCCAGTTGCTCCCGTCGGGGGGATTGTAGTGATGGTTTCCGTCCCTGTGGTGCACCGTGAGCAAATGCCGGTTCGAGGCGTCGAACTCGCGGGCGCAGCGCGCGCAGACCAGGCCGTGGATGGCGAGCGATCTCTCCCGGTAATCCTCGCCGGGCGGCCTCTGCAAGCCGGCCTTGAGATCCCGCACCACGTCCTCGGGAGGCCTTTCCCCCGCCGGTCTCGGCCCGGTCCGGTTCGCCTGGACCCGGTTTCCTTTCTTCCCGAACGACATCCTGGCCACTTCTTTTCTCCTCCGTCGTCCTCTTCCTCTTACCTTCTCACCTTCTTACCTTCTATCCCTTATCCTTGAGCAGCACCGCCGCAAATTCCAGCGCGGCGTCCCGGTCCCGGAGGCGTCCCTCCAGCCGAGCGTCCTCGACCTCACGCAGGATGTCGCCTACCAGGGGTCCTTCCCGGAGGCCGAAGCGCTCCATCAGGTCCCGGCCCGTCAGCAACGGCGGCTCCCTGAGGCGCGGCTGCAGCTCCGTCTCGAAGACATGGAGCATCTCCGCCACGGCCTCCCGGATCTGCCGGAGCCGCGTCGGCGTCATCTTCGGGCCGAGCGTCGCGCGGGTGTCCGCCGCGAAGAGCAGCAGCAGGGCCCGGTAGTCCTCGCCGTATCTGCGGAAAAAACCCAGGACCGCGCGCTTCGTCCGCGCCGGCTGCGCCGTCAGGTGGACGAGGTGCATGTGGCTCGACACGAGCAGTTTCAGGTAGTCCCGCTCGGCCGTGGCCAGCCGGAGCCTCTCGGCCGCGGCGTCGACGACGGGCCCGCCCGCCGCGGCATGCCCGTAGAAGTGCGTCTCGCCCCCCGCGCCCCGGCTTGCCTTTTCCGGTTTGCCGGCGTCATGCAGAATCGTTGCCAGCTTGAGGAGCGCCGCACGGCTGCGGCCCCGCACGAAACCGCCCGCCAGGTACCCCGGGAAATCGGCCGCGGCGTCGCCGAACTCCTCCGCCGGGTTGCGGATCAGGCCCTCCAGACGCTCGAGGCAGAGCAGCGTATGGGACCAGACATCGAGGGAATGATAGCCGTTTTGTTCGATGCCCTTCATGGCCCCCGTCCCCGGGAGGACCTCGCTCAGAAGACCGGCGCGGTCCATCGCCTCGACGAAGGGGTGGCAGGGGGTGACCTCGAGGACCCGGAAGACCTCGTCGCGGACCCGCTCGCCGGAGACCCCGGAAAGAAGGGCCCGGTCCCGCACGATCCGCTCCTGCGTGCCCGCGTCGATCGCGAAACCCGACTCGGCGGCCAGCCGGAAGGCCCGCAGGAGCCGCAGGGGGTCCCGGCGGAAGGACCCGTCGGAGACGGCCCGAATCCGCCTGTCCCGGAGGTCCGACCGTCCGCCCAGGGGGTCGACGAGACGCGAGAAATCCCCCGCCAGGAATGCATCGAGCGGGAGGGCCATGGCCGTGACCGTGAAATCCCGCCCGGCAAGGTCTTCCTCGATGGAGGGGCCGCGCCTGCGGGTGAAATCGAAGACGAGCGTGTCCTCCCCCGCCCGGGCGATGACCCGCTCCGTCGAGCGGTCCGGCTCGTCCTCCCGGAAGGCGACCCGGGCGGCCCCCGCACGCCTCGCGAAGCGGGCGGCAATGCCTGCCGCATCCGGCGCATACACGATGTCCACGTCGGCGACGGGGGTCCCGAGGAGGCGGTCCTTCACGGCGCCCCCCGCCACGTGGAGGTCCGGTTCAAGGTCGAGAAGCATCTCGAGGAAGGGCCGGTATCGTGAGAGCATGACCGGGGG
>MVQS01000111.1 GCA_002067855.1 Syntrophaceae bacterium PtaB.Bin038 | reverse complement strand
GGTTCGTGAAGACGTTGGCCCCGGTCCTCAGGTTCCGCATGGTGCAGGTGATCGTCGTCCCGGTGAGGTCGCAGGACTTGAGTTTGTTGTCCGTGTCGTAGTCCTTGATCCAGATGTTTAAGGCCGGGCCGGTCGATCCTTGCCTCAGCTCGAGCGGCGTGATGGTCGCCCGGGCCGGGATGGCCGTGGCCGCGAGGGCGGCGGCGTAGAGCAGGATCAGTGCGATGCGTTTCATGGGTTCCTCCTGATTTTGATGGTCCGCGCTTTATTGTCGATCTGAATCTCGCGGGCCTGATTGTCGACCGTCACCGGGCGCGCGGCGTTGTCGATGATGATGGTCCAGTATGGGATGAACGTCGGCGTCGCCGTGGCGGTCCGCGTGAAGGTCGGAGTTGCCGTTCGGGTGGGCGTGGCCGTGAACGTCGGCGTGATCGTCGGCGTCGGCGTCGGGGTCAGCGTGGCGTAGTTCTCCACCACGGAGATGAAGTCGAGAACCATCGCGCTGTTCCCGCTGGTCCAGAGCCAGCTCATCTGCCCCTGAGTAGCATACTTTGTGCTGTCCACCTCCAGGACCTTCGTCGTAGCTGTGACATAGGCAGCGGTGTATAGGGGGTTGAAGACGGGGTCGAAGTATACGATGAGGTGGCTTGAATCATCCACGATGGTCAGGGCCGACTTGAAGTAGTTCGGGCGCGGCCCGAGTCCGGGTGCGGAGCCTGTCGCCACGACCGTCGTATTCCCGGCCGAGTCGAACTCCTTGAGGCGGATGGCCGTGATTGTGTCACTGGATGCGTCAACCTCGACATGCAACGCTCCGGCCGGACCCTGTCGGAAGGTGAATCCCTTGATCGGGTTGATCTCGAACAGTTCCAGAACCTTCAACCCGATGTTATACATGACCGGATAGACGATGGTCCCGAGGTTGAAAATGCCCCCGGTATAGCCATACCCGGTGGCAGCGGTTTTATTCGCTGCCGCCCCCCATAAAACTCCACCAAATCCCACCTTCCAGATGTCGGATAGGTCCGACCAGACACCTCCATCCCAGTCGTGGTCAGGTGGCCATAGATGCAAAGTCGAATAACCAAACATAAAAAAGTGGTCCGCGTGCGTCAGCGTATTAATCCCCGGCGTGAGCGTGGAGGTGGGCGACGCGGTGGGCGTAGGGGTGGCGGTTGGCGTCGGCGTAGGCGTAGCGGTCAATGCTTCGGTAGCGGTCGGCGTAGCGGTTGGGGTAAAGGTGGGTGTTGCTGTGACATATTCTTCCACTAAAATGTCATCCCAATAATCATACCGATACGAAAAAAAAGCCGTCGTTTCTATTCCGCGCCCAAAAGTTCCGGCAGTTCGCTGGTTAGTGCTAGTTTCACCATGCCAATAAAGAGTTCCATTTACATATATTTTAATCGTCGAAGGATTATATCCATATACTTCAACCTTAATTGTATTGCCAGCCGTAATCGCAACGGCATTATTGACTATAATATTTGTGAAATCCCCATTTCCAGCATCTTTAACTGTGAAATTTGCGCTAGAATAGACGTGCCTTATGTGATAAGAATTAAATGTGCCATTACCTGACCCATCCCAACGAACAAAAATATCAAACTTTGTATCTGACGCAGGAATAGTTCCAACAGTATAGGTTACGGAATAATCGGTCCAAGCTGTCGCTCCCGCTCCGTTGTAACTATAGCGCACATAACCGACGCTACCGCCTGTCCTGAATATAGATATTTTTTGCTTTCCCAAATCCTGTGTTAGGTTGGCACTACTGTTGTAATCATAGCGCAAATTCCAGTCCGTCACGTTACCGTCCGTGTTTTCGTACAGATAGGCCCACGCAATCAAGACGCTAAGAAGTACGGCAAGGGCCAGGGTAGTCAGCCCAAAGCCCTTGCCGATTGCGCCGATCATCCGTGAGGTGAAAGAGCGCAAA
>MVQS01000110.1 GCA_002067855.1 Syntrophaceae bacterium PtaB.Bin038 | reverse complement strand
GTGCTCCAGCCTCTCCCCGATGCGCGCCGCGCTGATCATGCACTGCACCTCGGTGCCGTCCTTCCTCCGGCAGGGATACTCGACGGCGAAGGTCCGCCGCCTCTCCAGCGTGGCGTAGAGCAGCCGGGTGATCACCTCGAATTCCGCGGCGGTGCGGAACAGGACACTCTTCTCCTGTCCGATCAGGTCCCTGGGATTCCAGCCGAAGACCTTCTCGACGCCGTCGTTGGCGAAGAAGATCTTCCGATCCCGCAGCCCGATCACGGCGTGGGGGATCGACTCGAGGATCGAGGCCTCGAGGGCCTCGAGCTCTGCGAGCTTGCTCTGCGCCTCCTTCTGCTCCGTGATGTCCATGGAGTTGCCGAGGATGGCCTTCTTCCCCCGGAAGCGGATCGGCGTCACCGTCTCCATGATCCAGCGGGTCCGGCCGTCCTTCGTGTTGATCCGGAAGACCTGGGGCGTCTTGTTTTTCCCCCGCAGCATGGAGCGGGCCCTGCGGACCACCCCTTCGCGGTCGTCGGGGTGCACGTGACGGATGGAACTCGTTCCGATCAGTTCCGAGGGGCTGTAGCCCGCATAGGACGCCCCGACCGCGTTGATGTACTCGAAGGCGCCTTCGTGCACCACGTACACACCGACCTGGGAGCTCTCGGCCATGGTCATGTAGACCTGCTCGGCGGTCTTCTGCTCCGTGATGTCCTCGTAGGTGATGACCACCTGCTTGTCGACGAGCTTCTCCCCGATGCGGGAAGCCGTCAGGCGGCAGATGATGGGGGTGCCGTCCTTCCTCCTCCGGTGCACCTCCGCGGTGAAGGTCTTCTGCCTCTCCAGCGAGTTGTAGAGACGGTCCGCCCATGCCGCCCAGTCCCTGGCGGAGGGGAAAAAGATTCGGCTGCTCTTGCCGATGACCTCGGTGGGCTTCCAGCCGAAGACCTTCTCGACCCCGTCGTTGACGAAGATGATCCGGCGGTTCCTCAGCCCGACGACGGCGTGGGGGATGGACTCGAGGATCGAGGCCTCGAGGGCCTCGAGCCGCGCGAGGCGCTCCCGGGCCTCCACCTGCTTCGTGATGTCCATCGACTGCCCGAGCACGGCCCGCCCGGCGCCGAACTCAATGGAGGTGACGGACTCGAGGATCCAGTGGACCCGCCCGTCCTTCCCGACGGTCCGGAACTCGTAGGGCTGCGTGCGCCTGCCGCGGAGCATGTCCTTCGCCGTCGCGACGGCCGCCATGCGGTCGTCGGGATGGATGAAGTCGGAGGCGCGTTGCCCGATCAGCTCCGTCGGACGGCACCCCAGCCGCGATGCCGTGAACTGGTTGACGAAGCGGAACCGCCCGTCCTGGATGATGTAGACCCCGGCCTCGGCGGTGACGGCCAGAGAACTGTAGAGCTTGTTCTCGTAGAACGTCTCGCTCTCCGGTTTCTTGCACTCCATCAGCTCCAGGCGGAGGGACTCCATCTTCTGGAGGAGCTGTTTCTTGCTGAGGTGCTCGAAGGCCATGGGACGTACCCTGTTTTCCCGCCGGGGCGCCGCATGCCGCCGCAGGGAGCGGCGGGGCTAGTGGTTCCTCTCGAAGATGATGCGCAGCCCGTCGAGGGTGAGAAACTCGTCGACCACGTCGATGCTCCTCGTCTCGGGGGCGATGATCTTGGCGAGCCCCCCCGTGGCGACGACCTTCGGGTTCGACCGGATCTCGGACTTCATCCGTTCGACGATTCCGTCGACGAGACCGGCGTAGCCGAACATGATGCCCGCCTGCATGCTGCTGATCGTGTCCTTGGCGATGATGGTCTTCGGCCTCTTCAGCTCGACGCGGGGCAGCTTGGAGGCCTTCTCGAAGAGCGCGTCGCTCGAGATGGCGATGCCCGGCGAGATCACGCCGCCCATGTACTCGCCCCTCTTCGAGACGTAATCGAAGGTCGTGGCCGTGCCGAAGTCCACGACGATCAGCTCCGTCCTGAATTTCTCGTAGGCCGCGACGGCGTTGACGATCCGGTCGGCGCCCACCTCCTTCGGGTTGTCGTAGAAAATGGGCATGCCCGTCTTGATCCCGGGCTCCACGATGAGCGGCTTGAGATGAAAATACTTCCGGCACAGGGGCTCCAGGATGTTGAGCATGGGCGGTACGACGCAGGAGATGATGATGCCCGTCAGGGTCACCGGTTTCGCGTTCGACTTGACGGTCTTGTAGAGGTTCACGATCAGCATCCCGTACTCATCGACCGTGTGGTTGGCCACCGTGCGGATGCGCCAGTCGTAGATGAGCCTGTCGCCGTCGAAGAGCCCCAGGACGGTGTTGCTGTTTCCCACATCGATCGCCAGAAGCATGGTCACAACCTCTCGATATAGACATCCCCGGCAAGCACCTGCTGCATGCCGGCTTCCCCCTCGAGGAGGAGGGCCCCGCTCGCGTCGAGGCCCGCCACGGTGCCCCGCTGCACGGCGTCGCCGCACACGACGGCCACCCGCCTGCCGACGATGTCGGCCACCCGCAGCCAGGCCTCCCGGATCGCATCCCGCCCCCCGCCCAGGAAAATGCGGTACCAGCGCTCCAGGGCTTCGAAGAGGCGCACCGCGACGTCGAGCCGGTCGAGCTCGCAGTTTGTCTCGATCTGCAGGGACGTCGCCGTATTGCGGAGCCCGGGCGGGAAGTCTGGCTTCCGCATGTTGACGTTCAGCCCGATTCCGACGATGAGAAACTGGACGCGGTCGCCCCGGGTCCGCATCTCCGTCAGCATGCCGCAGATCTTCTTGCCGCCGACGAGGACGTCGTTGGGCCACTTGAGCCGGACCCGCCCCGGGCAGTGCTGCGACAAGACGTCCGCGACGGCCACGCCGGTCATCAGCGGGACGAGCGACGCGGTAACGGCGGGGATGTCGGGCCGCAGGACAACGGAGAGGTAGAGGTTCTTCGAGGGCGGGGATTCCCAGGTGCGGTCCAGCCGCCCGCGGCCTTCGGTCTGCGCGTCGGCCACGACGACGGTCCCCTCGGGCGTGCCCTCCAGGGCCAGGCGCAGGGCCTCGGTGTTCGTCGACCCGGTTTCCTCGCGGTACTCGATCCTCCGGCCTATGACCCGACCGGCGAAAAAAGCCCTCAGCGCCTCCATGTCCATGTTCATGTCGCCAACGAAAGGCGGGTTTGCTTCCTCTCCGGTCTTCTCCCGACGACCGTCGAGAAGGCGTCATCCCCGGCCTTTCGCCTTTTTTACTTTCAGCGAGATGTCTGCAGCCCGCGCGGAATGGGTGAGCGCCCCGGAGGAGATGAAGTCGACCCCTGTCTCGGCGATGGCCTTCACCGTGGCGAGGGTCACGTTCCCCGAGGCCTCCACGATCGCCTTTCCCCCGATGAGCGCCACGGCCTTCCGCATGGCATCCACGGGCATGTTGTCGAGCATGATCACGTCCGCTCCCGCGTCCAGGGCCTGTCTGGCCTCGGCGAGGGTCTTCACCTCCACCTCGATCCTCGCCAGCAGCGGCGCCCTGTCCCGCACCCGCCGGACCGCATTCCCGATGCCCCCGGCCGCCTCGATGTGGTTGTCCTTGATCAGGACCCCGTCGTAGAGTCCGTAGCGGTGATTCCGCCCCCCGCCGACCTGCACGCTGTACTTGTCGAGCACACGAAGGCCCGGCATGGTCTTGCGGGTGTCGAGGATGCCGGCCTTCGTGCCGGCGACGGCTTCGACGAACTGCCTCGTCAGCGTGGCGATCCCGCACATCCGCTGCAACAGGTTCAGGGCGACCCTCTCGGCCGTGAGGATAGCGGCCAGCTGCCCCTGCACGCCGGCCAGGACGGTGCCCCGGGTCACCCGGTCGCCGTCCCTCAGCCCCGTCCGGAACGTGAGCGCCGGGTCCCGCAGCCGGAACACCTCGCGGAACACCTCGAGGCCCGCCACGACCAGGTCCTCCTTGGCCAGGGCCTTCGCCGTGCCCTTCTCGGCACCCGCGAGGGCGCACGCCGTCGTCACGTCCCCCGAGCGGATGTCCTCCTCGAGGGCCCGGCGGATGATCGTTCTCACGGCCTCCATCTCCAGCATCGTCGCTCTCACTTCACCCTGATGGGTCTTGTTTCTCCAGGGCTGCTTTGTTTGCCCGTTGTGTATGCCCATGAAGTTAGGAAGCGCGGAAGAGCAGAAGAGCGGAGTGGATCCTATTCGTTTTCTTATCCGCTCTTCCTACGTTCCTCACTTCCGCCCTTCAAATTCTCGAAGCCTCAAGCCAGACTCCCGTCGGGACCGAAATGGATTTGCCCGCCGGCTCATAGCTTTCGGAGGGCCTCCTGCAATATGTCATACCGCTCGTTGAGCGCCCTCGCCTTCGCCTCTTCCTTGTCGATGACGGCCTGGGCCGCCTTCTGCCAGAAGTCGGGGTTCTCGAGCTTCCGGTTCACCTGGGCGAGTTCCTTCTCGATCTTGGCCATCTCCTTTTCGAGCCGGGCCTTCTCGGAGGAGGTTTCGAGCCGGCCCTCCAGGACGACGAAGACCTTCACGGGGCCCGCGACACCCGTGGCGGCGTTCTTCGGCTCCTCGCCGGCCGGGACGATGGAGAGACTCTCCAGCCTGGCGAGGTTGACGATATAGCCCGTCCCCGACTGCAGGAGCGGCAGCAGCTCCTTCTCCTCCGTCGTCACCAGGGCCCTGAGCTTCTTCGAGGGCGAGATCCCCTTTTCGCCCTTGATGTTGCGGATCGAGCCGATGATCTCCATCAGGAGGCCCATGTCCCGCTCCGCGGCGTCGTCCCGGAACCGCTCGTCCACCGTGGGATAGGGCGCCACCATGATGGAAGGCCCGCTCTTCGAGATCTTCTGCCAGATCTCCTCCGTCACGAAGGGCATGAAGGGGTGCATGAGCTCGAGGCTCGACCGCAGAACGGTGATCATCGTCTCCTGGGCCGCGAGCCGCGCCGCGGGGTTGTCCTTGCCGTACAGGACGGGCTTGATGAGCTCGAGGTACCAGTCGCAGAACTCCTGCCAGATGAAGCGGTACAGGTGGGCGGCCGCGTCGTTGAAGCGGTACTCGTCGAGGCTCTGCGTCACGTCGGCGATCGTGTCGTTGAGCCGCGCGCGGATCCAGCGGTCGGCCAGCGAGTACTCCTCCCTGTTCACCGAGACGGGCCCGTCGGGGTAGCCCTCGAGGTTCATCATGCACAGCCGGGCGGCGTTCCAGATCTTGTTGACGAAGTGCTTGTAGCCCTCGATCCGCTCCTCGGACATGCGGATGTCGCGGCCCTGGGCCGTGAAGGCCGCCAGGGTGAACCGGAAGGCGTCGGCCCCGAACCTGTCGATCATCTCCAGCGGGTCGATGATGTTTCCCTTGGACTTGCTCATCTTGTCGCCGTGCGCGTCGCGCACCAGCGCGTGCAGGTAGACGTGCCTGAAGGGAACGTCCTTCATGATGTAGAGGCCCATCATCATCATGCGGGCCACCCAGAAGAACAGGATGTCGAACCCCGTGATGAGCAGGCTCGTGGGGTAGAAGGTCCTGACGGCCGGCTTGTCGTCGGGCCAGCCCAGCGTCGTGAAGGGCCACAGCGCCGAGCTGAACCACGTGTCCAGGACGTCCTCCTCCTGCCTGAGCTGCCTGCCCTCGCACTTCGGGCACGCCGCCGGGTCGTCGGTCTGCACGATCACCTCGCCGCAGCCTTCGCAGGTCCACAGCGGGATCCGGTGGCCCCACCAGATCTGTCGCGAGATGCACCAGTCGCGGATGTTGTTCATCCACTCGAAGTAGGTGGCGTCCCACATTGCGGGGATGAGCTTCGTGTCGCCCTTGACGACGGCGGCGACGGCCGTCTTGGCCAGGGGCGCGACCTTCACGAAGTACTGGGCCGATACGGCGGGCTCCACGTCGGTCTTGCAGCGGTAGCAGCGGCCGATGTTGTGGCTGTAGTCCTCGATCTTGATGAGGTATCCGGCCTTCTCGAGGTCCTTCACGATGTTCCTGCGGGCCTCGTAACGGTCCTGCCCCCTGTAGACGCCGCCGTTTTCGTTGATCACGGCGTTGCCGTCCATGATCTTGATGATCTCGAGGTTGTGCCGCCCGGCGATGGCGAAGTCCGCCGCATCGCAGGCCGGGGTGATCTTCACGGCCCCGGAGCCGAAGTCCATGGTCACGTAGTCGTCGGCGATGATGGGGATC
>MVQS01000109.1 GCA_002067855.1 Syntrophaceae bacterium PtaB.Bin038 | reverse complement strand
CCGCCATCAACTCGTTGATCTTGGACTGCAGCATTTTCCTGATCAGTTTCAGGTCTTTGGCTGTCGCTGCCTGCATCTTTGCCAAGTTGCTCTCCCCCTGTCCCGTCTCTTTCGGTCCTGACCCTGGCGCCCTCGACTAATCATGAAATGTGCCAATGGGTTTTTTCACATAGCACATTTCAACCTCTTTTTGCTATAGTATAATCATTCAAGAGGAAGGAGGCAACACGCCGTGGACCCTGAAATGATCAAGAAAATCGACGCAGTTCTCGAGCGGGTCAAGGATCCCGAGAGCGACCTGCCCGTTTCCCGTCTCGGGGTGGTGAAGAGGGTCCGATACAGCGAGGTGCAGAAAAAACTATTTGTTTTCACGGATTTTCAAAACCACATGCCCGACTGCAGGGCCTGTGTCTTCATCGCGAAACTGGTCGCCGACAAGATCCTTCGCAATCTTGCCGTTGAGTTCAGCCTGGAATTCCCCGATCTCGAGGTGGAGTTCGTCTGAAAAGAAACCCCCTCGGCCGGAGGTCTCATGGGTCCGGGCCGAGGGGATGGGATTCCCGGTATCCGGGCAACTGCCTCGTTTCAGCAGAGCTTCCCGAATCGCTCGGCGGCATAGATCGGGTCCAGGTCGGCCCGCATGCCCGCGATCTTCGCCATGTGCGCCTTCTCCTCCCGGATCATGGCCTCGAGGATCCTCTTCTGCCCTTTGTCCTTCGAGCGCTTCGCAAGCTCCGTGTAGAGCAGGATCGCGTTCTTCTCGGCCTGCATGGCGATGCGGCAGGCGTCTTCCACGGTCTTGACCTGATCGAGCCGCTCCTCGGCCCTGTCGCCCCCGGGCATCAGGCCCTCCCGGATGACGGCGTCGAGGTAATCGTCGACCTCCACGTCGCGGAAGCACTCCTCGACCCCCTTGCGGAGGGCCTCGGCCTGGACGTCCATCAGATCGCGCAGGTGCTTCGCCTCCTCCTTTGCCAGCTTCATGAAAAGGCCCGCCAGCTCCGTTCCCCGGAACTTCTCCGCCGCCTTCGTGTAGAAGCTCACCCCGAGCTCCTCCTGGCGCACGGCGTAGTCGATCACGCTGATCTCTGTTCTTGCCATCGTGCGGTCTCCTCCGCCTGTCGTTTCCGCTCCCGTTACACGGTTCAGAAAAACCTGCCGAACCGCATGGCCGCATAGGCCGGGTCATAATCGGCCCTCACCGTGCCCACCATGACGATGTGGGAACGCTCCTCCTTCGCGATGTCCTCGAAGATCTTCCTCTGCTCCCTGCCCTTCGCGAGCCTGGCAAGCTCCGAGTACAGCAGGATGGCGTTCTTTTCCGCCTCCATGGCGATGGCGCAGGCGCTGCCGACGTCGTTGACCTTCTCGAGCCTCTTTACCATGCTGTCGCCCTTCGGGAAGAGTCCCTCGCGGATGATCGTGTCGAGGTAATCGCTGACCTGCTCGGAGCGGAAAACCGGGTCGGCCCCCTTCTTCTCGGCCTTCGCCTTGATGCCGACGAAGGTCTCCAGGTGCTTCGCCTCCTCCTTGGCGAGCTTCATGAAGAGGTCCCTAAGGTCCGTCTCCCTGAACTTCTTTGCCGCCCTGGTGTAGAACCCGATTCCGTCACGCTCCGCCCTCACGGCGAAATCGAAGATGCTCATCTCCGTCCTGGCCATGGTGCAACCTCCTTTATCCCCTGGATGTCAGTGGTCCCAGCGGCGGCATTGCGTCGTCACGTCCCCCTCGTTGACAGCGATAAACCGCCTCCTCCGTGTCCATTGCACGAATCCGGAAAAACCCGAACGACCTGGTGCCGGATCCGGCTGGATGGAATCGCCCTGTTTCAGGGCCGCAGGGATACTATAGTGCCCCCTCGCGGCAAAGACAATCGAATCCTCCCCTCGTCGGGTGCAGGGTGGCCTCCTGCCGGCTCCCGCCCCGCTTCAGCCCCTTCTGCGGCTGAGCACCTCCGGGTTCACCACGTGCGCCGGTCGCTGCCCGCGCAGGCCGGCCAGGAGATGATCCGCCGCCATGCGTGCCATCTCCATGCGGGTCTCATACGTCGCGCTCCCCACGTGGGGCATGAGGACCACGTTGTCGAGGGCCGTCAGGCCCGGGGCCAGCAGGGGCTCGTTCTCGTAGACGTCGAGCCCGGCCCCCTCGATCCTCTTCTCGCGCAGCGCCTCCACCAGGGCCGCCTCGTCCACGACGGCCCCCCTGGAGGTGTTGATCAGGTAAGAGGTCTGCTTCATCAGGCGGAGTTCCCTCGGGCCGATGAGGTGGCGGGTCTCCCCCGACAGGGGCACGTGCAGCGATACAAAGTCGGCTTTTCTCAACAGTTCGTCCCGTTCCGCGTACTCGACCCCGAGATCCCTCTCTTCCTCCGGTTTCAGACGGGACCGGCTGTGGTAGAGAACCTTCATGCCGAAGGCCTGCGCCCTTCGGGCAACGGCTTTGCCGATGCGCCCGAGCCCGACGACCCCGAGAGTCTTGCCCGATACCTCCCGGCTCAGGAAGAGCAGGGGTGCCCAGCAGGTCCACTCGCCCGCCCTGGTCCGGCGATCGAGGTCCACCACCCGCCGGGCCGTTGCGAGGATCAGGGCGAAGGCCAGCTCCGCCGTGGCCTCCGTAAGGATCCCCGGCGTGTTGGTCACCACGATGCCCCGCGCCGTCGCTGCCGCCACGTCGATGTTGTTGTAGCCCACGGCCATGTTGGAGACGACCCGGAGGCGAGGGGCCCGGTCCATCAGCTCCGCATCGATGCCGTCGGTGATCATGGCAAGCAGGCCGTCCACCCCCGCGACGGCCTCCAGCAGAGCCGCCCGGTCCATGGGACGGTCCTCCCCGTTGGCCCGCACGTCGCATTCCCGCGCCAGCAGTGAGAGGATGTCTTCGGTCAGATGCCCGGAGACGAGGATTTTGTGTTTCATGGGGCTGTCCTTTCGGAAGGTGGTTGAGAGATTTTCATTCCTTGCGGGAGTGACCAGGCACGTCGATACGAAGGATCAAAGCGACTGAATCAATCTCGAACCTTGCCTCACGCCCCGAGATTGCCGCGCTCCCTGCGGTCGCCCGCAATGGCGATATTCGTTTGCAGCGCAGTCCCTGTGTCCGCAGGCGGCCCGTCAGGCGGCCTTCTTCGGCGGGATGAGCAAGGGGATCCAGCGGTAGACGGGCTCGAAGTATTTCTTCACCATCCCTTTCTTCGGAATCATGAAGACGAAGCACTTCTTCTGGTCGGGCACGACGGCGATGTGGCGGAGGATCCCCGGGTCGGGGTGGGCCGCCGTCAGCTTCTTCAGCTGATCCCGCATCCGGCCGCTCTCGTAGTAGACGATCCAGTTGGAATCGCCCCACCGGATGGGCTCCCGGTTGAGACGGGCCTCGTTGGTGATCCGGGCCCGCCGGTACCGGGAGTACTTCTCCTCGATGAGGTGGCCCTCCTCCTTCAGCGGCTGCCGCATGGTGAGCGTTACGAAGAGCCGGTCGTGCTTGCGGATCAGGATCGAGACGGGGAGGTACAGGAGAGACTGCCGGGCCAGGAAGGTGATCGTGGCCTCCACCTTCTCGACGGGGGAACCCTTCGGGGTCACGAAATTTCCGTGATAGCCGATCAGGCCCCCGATGTTCGTGAAGGTCTGGTCGACGGGCTTGATGACGTCCACGAGACCGTTGAAGGCCGAGAGGTAGAGGCTCCTGTTCTTCCTCCCGCCCCAGTAGTACCCCCAGACGAGTACCGCCGTGAAGGCGAGGAAGAGCCAGAACAGGGGCTCCGATACGAGGTAGTCGTGCTCGAACATGCTCAATGTCTCCAGTGGAGGGGCGTCACGAGGTCCTCGGGGATGTCGTAGAGCTTCGAGTCGAGGCCGCAGGCAAGGTTCGACGAGAGCGCCACCCGGATCAGCGGCACCTCCCTGACCATCTTGCGGATCTCCGCCGCCACCTGGTCTGCCACGGCGAGGTTCTCCTCGGCCACCTTGTTCTGAATGAGAAGGCGCAGCGGCAGGTTGATGTCCCGCAGACCGTCCACGAGCCTCTCGGACTCCCGCAGGGACAGCATGTCGGGGTTGAATACGAGGATCACTCCGCAGTCGGGGCCCTGGAGGATCCCCGTGAGGGACTCGTAGTTCTCCTTCAGGGCCATGAGACGCTGCAGTACGGCGTCGTCCTTCTCGTCGTAGGCGAGCCTCTCCTCACGCTGTTTCTCTTCCTCCGTCGCGGGGCCCCGGATCTTGCGGATCGTGTGGCGTTTGTCCAGGATCTGCCTGCGGATCTGGGCCAGGCGGTCGATCCAGGTGATCGTGATCTGCGGCAGGGCGAGAAACCTCAAGGTGAGGCCCGTGGGCGGAGTGTCGAAGATGATCGTGTCGAAGTCCGCCCCGTCCTTTCGAATCGTCTCCTCGATGCTCGTCAGCAGGGCGTACTCCTCGATGCCGGGCGAGTACTTGAGAACCGAGAAATACCGGTCCAGGTTGAGCGTCTGCAGGTAGCTGTAGGTCCGGGTGAGGACGCCGATCTCGCGCTCCAGGTAGTCCCGCGAGAGCCTGTGCAGGTCCACTTCCCGGAGGAGCAGGTTGTCATTCATCCTCTTTTCTTTGCCGTCGAGGCGCACGCAGAAGATGTCCCCCAGGTTGTGCGCCGGGTCGAGCGACACGACGAGCACCCGGCTCCTCTTCGAGAGCTGCCAGGCCGCCGAGGCTGCCATGGTGGACTTCCCGACGCCCCCCTTGCCCGTGTAGAAGAGGATCCTCATCAGTCCACCCCCAGCGTCCCCATCATCTGCCCCAGCATGTCGCAGGCGTCCTCGGCCCTCTGCCCGAGGATCTGCATCTCCCGCTCCATGAAGGGCAGGAGTTCCACGGCCAGGAAGGTGGGAGGGGCCGGAAATCCCACGAAGGAGCCAAGGAGAAGCAACGCGAAGACATTTTCCAGCTCCTGCTGCTCCATGCAGGTCAGCCCGATGACCTTGTCGCGCTGGCCCTGAGAAAACCCCTCGAGGAAATGCCTCAGGCTCTCAACGATGGTAGGAGACATGGCGGCACCTCCGCGAACCCCTTTTGAAACTGAAAATCCCCCCCGCCGCCCGGCCGGGTGGCGGGGGGGATTCCACGTTACCCCATTTTGCCGCTCACGTAAAGACCCGGCGTTCCGTTATCCTTTCCTCGACTTCGCGAAGTCCACAATGAAGAGGATGTTGAGAACCAGCATGATCGCCATGATCACCTGCACGGTCCAGCCCGTCCCGGGCGTCTTCTGGATGGTGCCCGGCATGACAACCCACATGAACCAGACGATGGCGCAGGTCACCGTGAACCACAGGAACCAGGCGGGCACGACGGCCACGACGGCGAACTTGGACTGCATCTTCTTGGCCACGAAGGCCGCGCCCGTCATCAGCGCGATCGAGGCGATGAGCTGGTTCGCGGCGCTGAAGGAGGGCCAGAGGATGGTGAACTGGCCGCTCCAGGCCAGATAAATGCCCAGGGCCGCCGGAATCAGCGAGGCCACCCAGCGGTTCGTGACCACGCTGTAGACCGCACCCAGGCTCGACTGCACGGGACCGAGCATCTCCACGAGGCAGTAACGGGCAAGACGGTTCGTCGTGTCGAGGGTCGTGAGTGCGAAGGCCGAGATCCACAGCCCGGCGATGACCTTGACGATGGCCGTGGGGATGAAGCTCAGGAAACTCGAGGCCACCATGGCGGCGAAGCACTCGACGATCATGGTCGGGGGCGCGAGCTTCAGGGCGCCCGTCGTCTTCCCGTAGACCGTGGCCCAGTTGGCCGCTTCCAGCGTCAGGGGGTAGTTCGCGGTTGCCGCCGCGGCCTTGATCACCGTAAACCCGAACCCGCCGATGGCGACGATGATGGTGGTGGAGAGGAAGCCCTCGGTGAACATGGCGCCGTAGCCCACGAAGAGGGCATCCGTCTCCTTGGAGAGCTGCTTGGACGACGTCCCGGAGGCCACCAGGGAGTGGAAGCCGGATAGCGACCCGCAGGCGATGACCAGCGGGATCGCGGGCCAGAAGGGCGTCGGCTGGCCGCCCAGCAGGTTGGGCGAGAAGGCCGTCGCCATGGGAAACTCCATGCCCTTGAACGTGACCATGGCGGCCACGAAGCCGATGCCGATGCCGAAGTAGAGCAAAAACGAGTTGAGGTAGTCCCGCGGCTGGAGCAGTACGTTGACCGGGATGGAGGCGGCGATGATGATGTAGACAAAAAGGATCACCATCCAGGTCTCGTAGCTCAGGGCGATGGGGAACTCGGGCCCCATCCAGATGGCGATGGTCATCAGGATGATCCCGATGATCGTGGCCGCGGGCAGGTTCATCTTGACCCGGTAGATCAGAACCCCGAGGATGATGGCGGCGACGGTCATGAAGATCGAGGCCGACCCGATCGAGGGCGTCTTCACGAACATGGAGCCGATGACGTTGGCGAAGGCCGCCACGACGAGGATGAGCAGGAAGAAAACGATCCAGTAGAAGGACCGCCCCGTGCGCTTGGAGATGAGGTCGGAGGCCACGAACTGCACCGACTTGGCGTCGTAGCGCACCGAGGCCATGAGCGCCAGGTAGTCGTGCACCGAACCGATCAGCACGTTGCCGAACCAGACCCAGAGCAGCCCCGGAAGCCAGCCCCAGACCATGGCCATGGCAGGCCCGACGAGAGGTCCCGCGCCGGCGATGGACGAGAAGTGGTGGCCGAAGAGGACCGCCTTGTGGGCCGGGACGTAGTCCACGCCGTCGTAGAGGCGCTGGGACGGCGGCGCGTTCTTGTCGTCGGCCCTGACGACGTCCCTTTCGATCTTCTTGCCGTACGTCCAGTACAGCCCCATGTAGATAAGGAAACCGATGATGATGATGACAGTGGTTGTTGCCATAATCCCCCTCCTTCAGAAGACAGGAATTTATAGAAAATATCCGTGAAACAATCCCGGGAGCGGCCGGGGAAAACGGGCAGGACCCTTTTCCCGTACCCGTCGCATGCTATTCTCTATTCCTTTGCGAAGGCGAAGTCAAACAGAAAGTGCATACAATTTTGCCTTTACAGCGCCCGGCGATTGGACTAGAGTATTTTTCAATCCCCATCCCCGAAACCCCTCCCGGACTTGAACGGAGGTAGACCATGGCAAGGAAGAAATCCGATTCGGCGCAGCACGACGAACGCATCAAGATCGGGGCCCGCATCCGGGACTGCCGCGCGAAAAAGCAGCTTACCCTGGAGGACCTGTGCACCAAGACGGGTCTCTCCAAGGCGGTTTTGGCCGGCATCGAGAACGACGAGACCGTCCCGCCCCTGGGCACGCTCCTTCGCCTCTCCAAGGCCCTCGACGTGAGCATGGCCTTCTTCTTCGAGGACGCCGTCGAGATGGAGAGGCTCTCCGTGACCCGCAGCGGCGAGCGCGTGAAGGTCAAGCGAAGGCCCCATCACCGGGAGGGCGAGGTGGATTACGTCTACGAGTCCCTCGAGCCCAAGAACCCCCACAAGCACATGGAGCCCTTCCTGGTCGAGTTCCAGCCCATGGAGACGGGCGAGATGGTCTTCATGAGCCACGAGGGCGAGGAGTTCCACTTCGTGCTCGAAGGCCGGCTCGAGTTCCGCACGGACGACCGGGTCGAGGTCCTCTACCCGGGCGACTCCCTGTACTTCGAGTCGGAGATGAACCACAGCTTCCGCTCCCTCGACGCGAAGCCGGCAAAGGCCCTCGTCGTGGTGTGGAACAGGCCTAACTGACCAATGACGGGGCGTATCCCCTGTAGACCGTTTCATTGTTCTTCAGGGATCAAGTTTCCGAAGATCGGAAGAGCAGAAGTTAGGAAAAGCGGAAAAGACAAATGAACAGAAAATCCTCTTCGATCTTCCGCTTTGCATAGCTTCCTAACTTCCCTCTTTTCGGGGAGGCAGCCATGCTGGAAATCCGCTTTCACGGCCGCGGGGGCCAGGGAACCGTCGTCGCGACCATCCTGATGTCCAAGGCGTTCTTCCGGGCCGGATTCCAGGTCCAGAGCTTCCCCTTTTTCGGCGTCGAGAGGCGCGGGGCCCCCGTGGAGGCCTACCTGAGGCTCGACCGGCAGAAAATCCTATTGAGAACGAACGTTTACACTCCGGACCACGTTGTTGTCCTCGACAAGACGCTCCTGGCGGGAATCGACGTCACCCGGGGCCTCAAGTCCGGGGGGTCCGTTCTCATCAACAGCCCCACCCCCCCGGCCGATGCCGAGGCCTTCTCCAAGTTCAGGCTCGCCTGGGTCGACGCCAGCCGTATCGCCCTGAACAACCAGATCGGGAGCCGCACCCACCCCATCGTCAACACTTCCATGATGGGGGCGGTGGCCCGGGTCCTCGGGATGCCCCCGCTGGACGACGTCATCGCGGCCATCCGCGACGAGGTGCCCGGCGACGCCGAGCGCAATGTAACGGCCGCCCGGGAGGCCTACGAGGCCGTCCAATTCGCCGAAGCCGTCAAGCCCGCGGCCTGAGACCCGCAGCATTGCCGCGAAACGAGCTCTTTTCAAGGTGAACCCGATGGCAGACAAAGCGCAAGCACGTGCGGAATCGGAAAGCCCCATCCACCTCATGCCCCGTTCGACCCTCTCGACGGAGGCCAACAAGACCGGCTCCTGGCGCTACCTCAGGCCCCGCTACGATGAAAAGACGGCGCCCTGCAGCGCCGCCTGCCCCGCCGGGGAGGACATCGGCAAGATCGAGATGCTCACCACCCAGGGCCTCTTCAAGGAGGCCTGGGAGACGATCCTCCGGGAAAACCCCTTCCCGGGAGTCTGCGGGCGCGTCTGCTTCCACCCCTGCGAAAAGTCCTGCAACCGCGGGGAGTTCGACGACCCGATCGCCATCCACTCGCTCGAGCGCTTCCTGGCCGACACGGCGGAGCGCTACGACCTCAAACCCCTGATGGAGCGGCTCCCCGGACGGCCAGAAAAGGTGGCCATCGCCGGGGCGGGCCCCTCCGGCCTCGCCGCCGCGTGGTTCCTCAGGCAGTTGGGCTATGCCTGCGACGTCTTCGAGGCGTCCCCGGAGGCGGGGGGCATCCTGCGGTGGGGGATCCCCCTCTACCGGCTCCCGCTTGCGGCCCTCCAGCGCGAGGTCGCACAGATCGAGGCGCAGGGGGTGCGCATCCACACGGGCCGTCCCGTCACTCCCGATTTTCTGAAGGAACTGGAGAGATCCTACAGCGCCGTCTACCTCGCCTGCGGCCACGGGCGGACGACGGCGCTCCGGGTGCCCGGCGAGGAGACGGACGGGGTCGGCGACGGGCTGAGATTCCTCGAGAGGGTCCGCGGCGGCGAGCGACCCCAAGTCAACGGGGTCTCCGCCGTCATCGGCGGCGGGAACACGGCCGTCGACGTGGCGCGCACGATCGTCCGCCTCGGCGGCGAGGCCCTGATCCTTTACCGCAGGCGCCGGCAGGACATGCCCGCCTTCGGCGACGAGGTGCAGATGGCCCTCGACGAGGGGGTGAAGCTGCAGGAGCTGGTGGCCCCGGCGCACATCGAGAAGGAGGGCGGCCGGACCCTCGTGACGCTGCGGCACATGAGGATCGCCGGCGAGGAGGGCGGCCGGGGCCGCATCGAGCCCGACGGCGACAGGACGAGCCGAGTCGTCGTGGACCGGCTGTTCAAAGCGACCGGGGCCGAGGCCGCCGAGGGCTGGCACAACCCGCCCGCGGGCAAGGGGGCCCTCGTCCTGTCGCACTGCGTGCTCTCGCTGCGGGACGGCAGGCCGGCCATGGCCTGGGGCGGTGACGTCGCCAATGACATCAAGAGCGTCGTCCACGCCGTCGCGTCGGGCAAGCAGGCCGCCATCGCACTGGACGCCCTCTTCCGGAAGGGTCCCGATGCGGTCCTGCTCGAGATCGAGGCGTGCACGGTGGGCAACGGCCCCTCCCTGTCCATGGAGGTCCACATGGGCGGCGAGCGGCGCCTTCGAAACCGCCACGTCGTGGCCTACGGCGAGATCAACACGGACTACTTCCGGTACGCCCCCAGGATGACGCAGCCGCGCCTCGTGCGCGAGGAGCGCGCCCGCTCCTTCGCAGAAATCGACCTTCGCGTCTCGGGCAACATCGCCATGCGCGAGGCCGAGCGCTGCTTCAACTGCGGGCTGTGCAATCAGTGCGACAACTGCTACCTGTTCTGCCCCGACCTCGCCGTCCTCCACGATAAGGGCGCGCAGGGCCGTCACATCAACTACGATTACTGCAAGGGATGCGGCCTCTGCGTGGTGGAGTGCCCGCGCAATGCCATGACGCTCGAGGAGGAGGGCCGATGAAACGAGTCCTTGAAGGCAGCCAGGCCGTGGCGGAGGCCGTGCGGCTCGCCCGAGTCCAGGTCGTCTCCGCCTATCCGATCACGCCCCAGACGCACATCGTGGAGTTCCTCTCGGAGTACTGCTCCTCGGGAACCATGAACGCCCGCTTCCTGAGGGTCGAGAGCGAGCACTCGTGCATGGCCGCGCTGATCGGGGCGCAGAGCGCGGGGGTCCGAACCTTCACGGCCACCTCCGGGCAGGGGCTCGCATTGATGCACGAGCTGCTGCACTGGGCATCCGGCGCGCGACTGCCCATCGTGATGGCGGAGGTCAACCGGGCCTTCGCCCCGGGCTGGAACATCTGGGTCGACCAGACCGACAGCCTCGCCCAGCGCGACACGGGATGGATCCAGCTCTACTGCGAGGACAGCCAGGAGGTCCTCGACACGACGCTGCAGGCCTACCGGCTCGCCGAGTCGGTGGCCCTGCCCGTCATGGTCGTCCTCGACGCCTTCTTCCTATCCCACACCTACGAGCCCGTCGACGTCCCCGAGCCCGAAGAGGCGGACCGGTTCCTTCCGCCCTACGAGGCGCGCTTCCAGCTCGACACGGCCGCCCCATGCTCCTTCGGGCCTCTCGTGCCGCCCTCCGTCTACATGGAGATGCGCCACGATATCGCGAGGGCGATGGAGACGGCCCTGTCGAACTTTTCGGGCATGGAAGGCGAGTTTGCCGCGATCTTCGGCCGCCGTTACGGCACCGTGGAGGCCATCCGCTGCGACGACGCGGAGATCGTTTTCGTCACCTCCGGCACGATCACGAGCACGGCCCGCAGCGTTCTCGAGAACCTCCGGGGGCGCGGGGAGAAGCCGGGGATCCTCAAGATCCGCCTCTTCCGTCCCTTCCCCGTGGAAGCCGTCCGGAACGCCCTCAAGGGAGCAAAGAAGGTCGCCGTCATCGACCGGAACTTCTCCTTCGGGGCAAGCGGCATCTTCGCGCAGGAGGTCCGCGCGGCCCTCTGCAACGCCGTCGGCCACCCGCCCGTGTTCGGCTTCGTCGCCGGGATCGGCGGCCGCGACGTGACCCCGGAGGTCCTCGAGGAAATCTACTGGAAGACGAAGAACAGTGCCGTCCCCGAACGGGAGAGCGTCTGGATCGGCCTGCAGGAGGTCAGCCATGGAACTTGAACTGAGCGATCGCGAATTCATGCATTCGGGCCACGTGGGCTGCCCGGGCTGCGGCGCCGCCATCGCCATGCGCTTTCTCCTCAAGGCCCTCGGGGAAAAGATGATGATGGTCCTGCCCGCCTGCTGCTGGTCGGTCATTGCAGGGCCCTATCCGACGACCACGCTGAAGATCCCCGTCATCCACTCGGCTTTCGAGACGGGGGGCGCCGTGGCCAGCGGCGTCCGGGCCGCCCTGGACATGAAGGGCGACACCGAGACGACGGTCGTCACCTGGGCCGGCGACGGCGGCACCTTCGACATCGGGTTCCAGGCCCTCTCCGGCGCCGTGGAGCGCAACGAGGACTTCATCTACGTCTGCTACGACAACGAGGCGTACATGAACACGGGCATCCAGCGCAGTTCCTCCACCCCCTACGGGGCCTGGACGACAACCACCCCCGGCAAGGACTGGAAGAAGATGCGCAAGAAGAATATCGTCGAGGCCCTGGCCGCGCACCGCATCCCCTACGCCGCCACGGCGAGCATCTCGCACCCAGAGGATCTCGTCCGCAAGGTCAGGCGGGCCCAGGCCGTGAAGGGCTCACGCTTCCTCCACATCTTCGCGAGCTGCCCCACGGGCTGGAAGATCCCCTCGGAGATGGCCGTCAAGATCGCCCGCATGGCCGTGCAGACCAACATCTTCCCGCTCTACGAGGTGGAGGAGGGCCTCCACTACACGATCAACCTCAAGCCCAAGCGCTTCCCCGTCCGGGAGTACTTCAAGATCCAGGGCCGCTTCCAGCACCTCACGGACGCCGATCTGGACGTGATCCAGAAGATGGTGGACGAGGACTGGGAGCTCTTGCTCCGCAAAGCGGGCGAG
>MVQS01000108.1 GCA_002067855.1 Syntrophaceae bacterium PtaB.Bin038 | reverse complement strand
CTTCTTCGGGTTTTCCACGGCCGTGGGCAAAGTCGCCGAGGCAAACTGGCCCGCGCCCGCCTACATCGCGGGGTTCATCCTCGCGGGGGCTGTTTTCCGGAGCCTCTATGCGTCCCGGCCTGCCCACCGCCGCCTTGCCGCCGCCGGCCTCGCCCTCGGCATCGCGGCGACCCTCGTGATCCAGGCCCACCTGGCGCGGCCCTTTCTCCCGATCCCCCCGGGCAAGGATCAGACCCGGCAGTTCCACGGCTGGCGCGAACTGGGCGGCCGGGTCTCGCGCATCATCGACGAGCGTCCCGCGTCTCAGGGCTACATCCTTGTCTCCGACAGGGGGACCACGGTTGCCGGGGCCGTCTTCTACAGCGGGGCGCGTCTGACGGGGCTGGACCTCTTTCAGCCGGAGCGGTACGTTTTCCTGGGGGACCTTTCGGCACTGCGCGGGAAGGATGCCGTCCTGGTGCTCCACGGGTCCCACGAGGCCGGCCTGAAGCGATACGAAGGGTTCTTCGACTCCATGGAGCCCGCGGGGGAACACGAACGCCTGTTCCGCGGGGAGAGAATCGACGGGCTCAGCGTGAAGCTCTTCGTCGGCCGCGGCTTTGCGGGCAGCTGGACAGCCGGGATCGACAGAACACGCTGAATGAAGAGAGCCTGTTGCCCTGTCAGCCCCCGCACAAACCGGGGACATGAAGGCGACGGACGCCCCTCCGATCATGGCGGCGATGCTGCTGGAGGGGTACCAGCATTACATCGTTCTCGATCGTGCCTTCCGGGGCCTGGCCGCGCTGATGGGGGTCGCGATGGTTCTCGGAACGAGGTCGGCGAACCGCGTGATCGAGCGCATGCCCCGTGCAACATTTCAGCGCTTCGTGGCTGTCCTGCTGACGGCAATCGCCGGCTACATGGTGATCCACGGCCAGCAACGCCCTCGGTCCGAACGACGCCGGACGATACGGGCATGGGGTCCACCCTTCCGGGCCTCTCGCCGCGAGCCTCTACCCCCCGCCTTTTCTCGGCTGCCTGCGAACCCGGAATGTCCAGGTGTGGTTGATCAGGTAGTTGAGCACCGCAGAGATGCCGATGGCGAGGAAATTGGCCATCTCCAGGAACATGTGCCGCCTGAGCACGTTCGTGAACAGGACCTGCAGCGCGATGGCGAGCGAGCAGGATGCACAGTACTGGAGAAACTGGACGAGGACGGAAGCCCGGCCGTGGACCTTCCGGTCCCCCCATGTCCAGGCCCGGTTCCACAGGAAATTGTGCGCCGTGGCGATGAAGATGGCCGTCGCGAGGGCGAGATTCGCCCGGAGGTCGGTGGACTCGATGCCCCGGAAGACAACCTTGTCCCCGAGGTACAGCATGCCGACGTTGACGATCGTCCCGGCAAACCCCACGGTTCCGAACTTCGCGAAGCGCTGCCTCACCAGCCACTCGCCGCCCGGAAGCCGGGAGACGGCGTCCTTCACGGCCTGCTTGACCCGCTGCAAGGCGCTCATCCCCCGGGTTCCTCCGCCAGCATTTCCAGCGCGCAGTCCAGGACGCGCTCGGGTCGAATGGCCTTCAGGCACCGGTTGTCCCCGTCGCAGGGGGAGTTTCGGTGGTTGTAGGCCGTCAGGCAGGGCGAACAGGCGATCCCGCTGTAGAACACCTTCGTCCCGGGGCTGTTGGGCCCGTACAGGACGGGCGTCTCGGGTCCGAAGAGGAGAATCGAGCGGATCGGCGTCATGACGGCGAACTGCCCGGGCCCGCCGTCGTTGGTGATGAGAAGCGACGCAATGTGGAAGATCACGAGCAGCTCCCGGATCGTCTTCGTGTAGCCCGTCAGATCGATGCAAAGAGGGCTGCGGCAATGCTCCTGGATGGCGCCCGCCAAGGCCCTGTCGGCGGGCATGCCGATGACCCCCACGGCGTGGCCCCGGCTCACGATCCCCTCCGCCGTCCTGCAGAAATACTCGAGAGGCCAGGCACGGATCGGGAGCAGCCCCCCGCTGGGGTACAGCAGCACCAGCTTCTTCCCGCCGATGACCGGAAAATCGGCCAGGAGCCGACTGTGCATCGCCTCGAGCTCCCCCTCGCGCATCCGCAGCTTCGGGGCGTCTTTCGGGACGTCCCCGTACCGGCCCGTCTTGTTCTTCGGGACATCGCGGGATTCGATGGCGTCCACGAGGGCAAGGAACTGTTCGCTGATGTGGCGGTAGGGGTTGTAGAGCACGGGCCGGTTGATGAAATCGCCCCGGTAGAGGCCTTCCATCGTGTGCGGGTGAAACCCCACCCGCAGGGGTGCGCCGCTGAACCACGAGAAGATGCTGCTCACACGTGCGAAGAGCTCGCAATCGATGACGACGTCGAACCGCAGGGCACGCATCGTTCGGATCACCGCCAGGCTGTCCGCCGCGAGCCCGCCCAGCGACCGGTCGCTGAGGGTCATGACGTTCTCGGGCGGGATGAGTTCCAGGAGGTCCAGGATCTCCCGGTTCTTCTCGAACACCAGCGCGTGGATCGCAGCTTGCGGGTATTTCTCCCGCAGGCGGCGGAACATGGAACAGCCGAGCACGAGGCTTCCCATCTCGGAGAGCAGGAGGACCAGGATCCGCCGGGGCGTCCCTGACGGCTCCCGCCCCTTCCCGAGCAGCGAGAGCGCCCGGCAGATCAGCGGCCCCACGGCCCGGTCGATCCTTCTCTGTGTCCTGACATCCATGTACGATCGCCTATCCTTGTCCTGCCCGGTCTCGGGTGCAACCCGCGGCCGGGGCCCGGTCCGAATCGCAGGGCTCAAGCCGCCGCGGCTTCGGACTGCATGCCCTGCCGGTCGGGACGGAGCAGGTGGTAGAGCGCCAGACCCGCAAGGTAAACCAGGGCACCCGACCAGATCACGTCCGTCAGGAAGTGCCCGCCCTGGATCATCCTGCCCAGCCCCATCAGCCCCCCGTAGAGGATTCCCGCCGCCAGGGCCTTTCGCGCCCGCCCGGGGGCCCTGCGCCTCAGCACGAAATAAGGGGCCATTAAGAAAAACCCTACGGCCGCATGGCCCGAGGGGAACGAGCGCCCCTGGCCCGCCTCACCGGGGCTCCAGAAGGGGCGATAGACTTCCGTGCCCCCGAACTGCACGACGTCGGCAGGCCGCGGTCGGCCCCAGTGGTCCTTGAACGCCGTATTGACGATCAGCCCCGGCCCCAGGGCCAGGAAGGCGACGACGAAGAGCGCCGCCGCCCTCTCGCGCCGCAGGCGCTCGACGAAAAACCCCAGCACGAAAACGACGGCGCCCATCGCCCCGAGGGCAAGGGCGGGGATGTTTCCGTACCGGTAGAGAAACACCCAGGGTTCCTCGCCCCCATGCGTCCAGCCTGAACCGGGCGCATAAAAAAAGGCCGCAGCGGCCAGGTCGGCGCCCGACGCGCTCAGCCCGGCCGTTGCGGCTGCAACGGCCAGCAGTGGGATGAGAAACTCGGCGAGCAGGCCCTTCGTCATCTCCGTCCATGAAAAAAAGGGCCTCTTCGAGGCACCCTGTAGTCGGGTCAATAAACCACACCTGTCGCGCCGAGTCAACTGTTTTGCCGTGGGATTCCGGCACATTACGATCTCAACGCTTCGGCCGCCGCCACTCTTGGCGCTTGACAGGCAAGACGATTTTCCGCACAGTAGTGCATCCGGCCGCCGTCGAACTCCGGCTGACCGGGGATTCCCCGCACGAGTCGGACCCGGCGGGACGGAGGTAAGGAGAATTCCATGACAGCGCCCTTCCCCTCGCGCGACCTGGCCCGCACAACCCTCGCGGTGCTCTTCATCGGGGTGCTCATCGCCGCCAACGTCTGGATCCTGAAACCGTTCCTGCCTTCCCTGGTCTGGGCGGCCATCATCGTCGTGGCGACCTGGCCGCTTTTGATTCGCGCGCAGTCGCTGCTCGGCGGGAAACGGGCGGCCGCCGTTACGGTCATGACGCTGGGGCTTCTCGCACTCCTGATCGCCCCGATCATCCTCGCCGTCGTCACCCTCCTGGACAACGTGGAACGCGTGAGAGAAGTCGTGAAGACGCTGGAGGCGCAGGGTCTTCCCCCGCTGCCTGCGTGGGTTTCGGGGATTCCCCTGGCGGGCCCCAAAATGGCGGAGGCATGGAACGAACTCGCATCGGCCGGACAGGACGGGCTCGCTGCGAGACTGGCCCCCCACGTCAAGGAGATCGTAAGCTGGTTTGTGGATCAGGCGGGCGGGTTCGGGTTGATGATCGTCCAGTTGCTGCTCACCGTCATCATCGCCGCAATCCTCTATTCCGGCGGCGAGACGACGGCGGACGCGGTGCGGCGCTTCGCCCGCCGCCTCGCGGGACAGAAGGGGGACGACGTGACGATCCTCGCCGGGAAGGCGATCCGGGGCGTTGCGCTCGGGGTCGGCCTCACCGCGCTCGTCCAGTCCGTTCTGGGGGGGATCGGCCTTGCCCTGACGGGCGTGCCCGGAGCCACAGTGCTCACGGCGGTGATGCTTCTGCTGTGCATCGCCCAGCTGGGCCCCGGCCTCGTGCTCGTCCCGGCGGTGATCTGGCTTTTCTGGAGCGGCCAGACCCTCTGGGGCACGATCCTGCTGGTCTGGACGGTCGTCGTGGGCACCATGGACAACTTCCTGCGGCCCATCCTCATCCGGAAGGGCGCCGATCTGCCCCTGCTGCTGATCTTCGTCGGCGTGATCGGGGGACTCATCGCCTTCGGCATCATCGGACTGTTCATCGGGCCCGTGGTTCTGGCCGTGACGTACACCCTGCTTGCGGCGTGGGTCTCCGAATCCCCCTCCGAACCCCTCAGGAAGCCGTCGGAGTAGTCTCGGCAGCCTGCTCGGCGCACCGCGGCTCACCCCCGGGTCAGCGGGATGAACTCGAACCGGTCCGCGTCGAACAGTCCGCGGTCCGTCACCTTGAGATGGGGGATCACGGGAAGCGCCAGGAAGGAAAGGATCATGAAGGGATTGTCGACGACCCGCCGGCCGAGCGCCTGCGCCGCAACCTCGAGGGATTCATGAAGCACGGCCACCTCCTCGCAGGGCCTCTGCGACATGAGCCCCCCGAGGGGAAGCGGCAGGAACGCCTTCACCCGTTCGTTGTGCACCACGACGGCCCCGCCCCCGGATCGCCGGAGCACCTCGACGGCCCGCAGCATCTCGCCGTCGCTCGCACCGGCCACGATGAGGTTGTGCGAGTCGTGGGCCACCGTCGAGGCGATGGCGCCCTCCTCAATGCCCAGCCCGTCCGCGAAGGCCACGCCCACATTCCCCGTTCCGCGGTGCCTCTCAATGACCGCCACCTTGACCAGCCCCAGCGCCTTCGCATTCAGGACGGCTCCGGTTCGAGACAGTCTCCTCTCGCGCTTCTCGGTGAGGATCTGGCCCGGGACTATGCCGATGACGTTCAGGACCGGACCCTCTGCGCGCACCGCGATTTTGTCCCGCAGCTCACCGTCCCGGGGAAGCTCCATGGAGGAGGGTGCCGCCGATGCCTCCGCCCCGGGGAAGGAGACGGTGTAGCGCCCTTCGCGCCAGACCCACCGCCCGTCCTTCATGACATCGGAGACGGCGAACCCCTGCAGATCCTCCAGAAGCACCAGGTCCGCCCTCCGGCCCGGCGCGACGGCCCCCCGGTCGAAGATGCGGAAATGCTCGAAGGGGCTCAGACAGGCGATCCGCAGAGCCGTGACCGGGTCGATCCCGCAGCGCACGGCCCGGCGCAGGATCTCGTCCAGGTGACCTTCCCGGCAGAGCTCCCCCGGCGAGCGGTCGTCGGAGGCGAACCCCAGCCGGCTCGCCGAGGCGGGTGAGGCCAGGGGCGCGAGGGCCAAGAGGTTACGGGCCGACGTCCCCTCCCGCAGGTAGAGGAACATCCCCTTACGAAGCTTCTCCCGGCCCTCGTCCAAACTCGTCGTCTCGTGATCCGACCCGATGCCGCAAGCGATATAGTGGGACAGTTCCCTGCCGGACAGCAGCGGTGCGTGCCCATCTACGATCCCTCCCCGGAACAGCCGCATCTTCTCGACGCAGGATCCCTGAGCCTCCAGCAGGCCCGGCACGTTCATGAACTCTGCGAGACCGACGACGCGCCGGTTCGCTGCCAGGCGGGCGATTGCCTCCGCGGGGAACTCGCCCTTCGTCGTCTCGAAAGGGGTGGCGGGCACGCAGGAGGGGACGAGGAAGAAGACGTCGAGCGGCAGTCCCTCCGTCGCTTCGAGCATCAGACGAAAGCCTTCCTCGCCAAGGGAATTGGAGATTTCGTGCGGGTCGGCGAAGACGGCCGTCGTTCCCCGGCGGACGACGGCACGGGCGAACTCGGACGGGCTCAGCATGGTGCTTTCGATGTGAATGTGGCAGTCGGCAAACCCCGGGGCGACGAACCGGCCGTCCGCGTCGCGGGATTCGACGGCGGGCAGCTCTTCGAAGGCGAGGACGATCCCCCGGTGCACGGCGACGGGATGCTCCAGGATCTCACCGGTGAAGAGGTTGACGACACGGCCGTTGCGGATCAGGCAATCGCAGGGCTTACGCCCCGCGAAGATCTCCCTCCTCTCGGCGGCCTCGGCCGCAAAGGTCCCCACGTCCATGCCCCGCTCCCGGTTGCGGCGCGCGGTCACCCGCGCTCATTGACGCCGTTGTTCGAAAGGAATTCCATCACGTCCCTGAAGCTGCGGTACTTGCGGACGCCCGCGCGCTCCTTCGCAGCCAACCGCGTCCAGAGGATCCCCTTGGCGAACACGAGATCCGCCTTGTCCGCCGGGCACAGGTCCGAGTACCCGTCGCCCACGTACAGGATCGTCCTGTATCGGCCGCGGCACGACGCGAGGATGTTGCTCTTGCAGGTCCCGCACGCGCTGCACGTCTCGTTGCCGTGCGGGAACTCGATGGACCGGGGCCGGTCCCCCTCGAAGGTCATCACGTTCGAGTAGAAGGGGATCCCGCAGAGGCCGTGCCGTCGGAGCACGAAGTCGATGTAGAAATCCAGTCCGTCGGAGACGACCTTGACGTCGATGTCCCGTCGGCGGCAGAAGGCGTAGAACTCCTCGAAGTGGGGGTCGATGACGGTGTTTTCCGCCACGAACCGCAGCATCTCGTCCCGGGTGCCCCCCAGGATGGAGCAGATGCGGCCGTAGGCCTCCCGGGACCCGATCCGCCCCTCGCAGTAGTCCCGGTCGATCTCGTCCCAGCCGCTGCCGCTGAACCTCAAAAGGACCTCGTAGCCCACGTCGGTGAGGCTCAGGGTCCCGTCGAAATCGCTGAGAACCAGGAGGGGTTTTTTCGATGGCATTTCGTCGCGCCCGCCCTGTTCAGGATTCCTTCTTCCTCAGGTACTTGAAATAGACGAACACGATGGCGATGAGGATGACCGATCGGATCACGTTCAGCGTCATCTCGCCCACCTGTCCGAACCAGTTCTCGAAGAACAGGAACATCACCCCGGCGGCCCCGATGACCCACCCCGCCGCGTCCCTGGGGCTCTGGGCGAGCGTGAACAGCGCGAACACGATGATCAGGATCGGCCAGCTCTTGTCGAGGCTGTAGATGCCGAAGGCGCTCAGGAGCACCAGCACGCACAACGTAAGCAGGATCAACGCGCCCGAAACGACCTTCATCTTGTCCTTCGCTTCCACAATCGAACCTCCTTTCCGCGACATCGGGACAGGCGGTTACGCCCCGCCCTTTTCCTCCTTCTTGATCATGAGGTTCAGCATGTCGATGGGAATCGGGAACACGGTGGTGGTGTTGTTCTCCGTCCCGATCTGCACCAGCGTCTGCAGGTATCGCAGCTGCAGCGACATCGGCTCGCGCTGCATGAGCGCCGCCGCCTCGGCGAGCTTCTGGGCGGCCTGGAACTCGCCCTCGGCGGCGATGACCTTGGCGCGCCGCTCGCGCTCGGCCTCGGCCTGCTTCGCCATGGCGCGCTGCATCTCCTGCGGCAGGTCGATGTACTTCACCTCCACGTGGGTCACCTTGATCCCCCAGGGATCGGTGCTGCGGTCCAGGATCTCCTGGATGTGCAGGTTGACCTTTTCACGGGACGCGAGGATCTCGTCGAGTTCCACCTGGCCGCAGACGCTTCGCAGCGTGGTCTGCGCGAGCTGCGACGTGGCGTAGAGGTAGTTCTCCACTTCGACGATGGCCTTCATGGAATCGACGACGCGGAAGTAGACGACGGCGTTGACCTTGATGGAGACGTTGTCCCGGGTAATGATGTCCTGGGACGGCACGTCCATGGTCACCGTCCGCGTGTCCACGCGGACCATGCGGTCCACGAGAGGGATGAGGATGATGAGGCCCGGCCCCTTG
Source organism: Syntrophaceae bacterium PtaB.Bin038 (assembly GCA_002067855.1). Classification (GTDB taxonomy): domain Bacteria; phylum Desulfobacterota; class Syntrophia; order Syntrophales; family UBA2192; genus UBA2192. The sequence goes on along the minus strand of MVQS01000108.1, from coordinate 9,108 downwards.
GTGGGAATGATCCGTCCCAGACGGAAGATGACGGCCCGTTCGTATTCGTTCAGGATCCGTATGGCCGCGGCCAAAAACATGACGACCAGGACGACAAGCACGAGAATCGTATACATGGAAACCCCCTTCTACGAGCGTTCTTCGACTTCGACGTTCAATTCCTTGATGCCGACGACGGCGACCTTCCTTCCCTTTTCGATGGGCGCCTTGCTGAAGGCGTTCCAGTACTCCCCCCGAATCAGCACCTTTCCGCTTTCATGGACGTCCGAGACCGCGACCCCGTCGGCTCCGATCATGCCCTCGCCGCCCGTGACGACCTTGCGCATCTGGGCCCGGACGGCAATCGAGATGACGCCGATGAAGAACAGGGACACGATCGTCACGGCGGGGACCAGGACGTTCCAGGACACCCGCAGGGCCGGGTCCGGCGACTCGAACAGCATGATCGATCCCAGCACAAGAGAGACGACCCCCCCGATGGTGAGCACCCCGTGGCTGACGACCTTGATCTCCGCGATGAACAGGATCACGGCAAAGAGGATGAGGAGGATCCCCGCGTAGTTGACGGGGAGCGTCTGGAAGGCGAAGAAGGCGAGGATCAGCGAGATCCCCCCGATGATGCCCGGCACGATGACCCCCGGCGAGGAGAACTCGAAATACAGACCCGCGAGCCCCAGCAGGAACAGGATGAAGGCAATGTTGGGGTTCGAGATGGTGATGAGCACCTTCTCCCGGAACCCCATCTCCTTGCGGTTGATCTCGGCGCCCTTCGTCTTCAGCGCCCGGGTCCCGGAGGCGATCTTCACCTCCCGGCCGTCGATTTTGTCCAGGAGCCGGTTGAGGTCCTCGGCGATCACGTCGATGACCTTCAATTTCAGGGCCTCCTCGGCCGTCACGGACACGCTCTTGCGGATTGCGTCCTCGATCCAGTCGGCGTTGCGTCCCTTCTGGTCCGCGATGCCGCGGCCGTAGGCCACGGCGTCGTTCTCGACCTTTTCCATCATCGTCTCGTCAGCCTTGCCGAACCCCATGGCCACGGGGTGGGCCGCGCCGATATTGGTCCCGGGGGCCATGGCCGCCACGTGGGCCGAGATCGTGATGAGCACCCCTGCCGAGGCCGCCCTCGCGCCCGAGGGGGACACGTAGACGACGACGGGGACGGGGGCGTTGAGTAATTCCTTGATGATGTCCCGCATGGAGAGGTCGAGCCCGCCGGGGGTGTCGAGCTGGATGACGATGGCCTCCGCCCGGCTCTCTGCGGCCTGTTTGATGTTCTTGACAATGTACTCCCCGATGGGCGGGGTGATCGCATCGCTGACGACGATGACGTCGACGACGCGCCTTACTTCCGCGGCCTGCAGGCCCGTCACCGCGACCCCGCAGGCCAGGAGAAACAGGGCGGCCGCGGCCCCCAGCGCGATCGCACGTCGATCAGCAGTTCCCTTCATCGTTTCGCCTCACAGGATCTTCATGATTTTCTGCACGTCTTCCCAGACCAGCCTCTTCGCATCGGGGTTGCGCAGGAGGTAGGCCGGGTGATAGGTCGGCATGAGCTTTCGCCCGTGGTAGTCGTGAAACCGCCCCCGGATCGACGAGATGGGCGCCTCGGTGCGCAAGAGGGTTTTCGCGGCAAAGGTCCCGAGGGCGCAGATGACCTCGGGGTCGATGGCCTCGAGCTGCTTCACGAGAAACGGCTCGCAGGCGGCGATCTCGTCGTCCTGGGGGTTCCGGTTCCCCGGGGGCCGGCACTTCAGGATGTTGCAGATGTAGACCTCCTCGCGCGCAAGGCCCATGGCGTTGATGATCTTCGTGAGCAGCTGCCCCGCACGGCCCACGAAGGGCCTGCCCTGCCTGTCCTCCTCTTCCCCCGGGGCCTCGCCGACGAAGACGAGCCTCGCCTCGGGGCTGCCCTCGCCGAAGACGAGGGTGCGCCGCGTGCGGTGCAGGGGGCACCGGGTGCAGTCTCCCAGTTCCTCCCGGACCGCGCCGAGGCTTCCGGGGCCCTTGCCGTGCGACGGCTTCGTCTGCGCGGCGGACCCCGCCGCGTCCCCTGTGAGCGCCCCTTCGGGCCTGGGCCGACCCGCCCCCCTGCGGCTCAGCCGCGAGCCGGGGATGATGCCATCCCGCTCGCCGGCGACGTGATTCTTCAGGGCGCCCAGGAGGGAGAGCAACTCCCCGCGCAGGTCATCGTTTCCGGGCACGGGCCGCCTCTTTTCGTTTTCCGACGAGGTCCGCAACGCGGTCCAGGATGCGGTGAGCCACCTCCATCTTGTCCATCAGGGGCAGGTCCTGCGAGCCCCCTTCCCGATCGAGGATCTTGACGATGTTCGTCTCCGCCCCGAACCCCGCCCCGGGCCGGGTGATGTCGTTGGCCACGATGAGGTCCATGTTCTTTTCCTTCATCTTCTCCGCGGCGTACCCGGCGAGGTTGTCCGTCTCGACGGCGAACCCCACCAGGATGCGGTCCCCCTTGACCTTCCCCACCTCGGAGATGATGTCGGGGTTCCTCTCGAGCCTGAATTCCAGGGGACGGTCCGTTTTCTTGATCTTGGACTCGGAGTACCCGGCGGGCCGGTAATCCGCCACGGCGGCGGACTTGACGACGACGGTCGCTTCCGCCAGGTTCGACATGACCGCATCGCGCATCTCGCGGGCGGACGAGACGGCCACGAACCGCACCCCCCGGGGCTGAGGCAGGCTCGTGGGACCGCTGACGAGCGTGACCTTCGCCCCTCGTCGCTTCGCCGCCAGGGCCACGGCGTAGCCCATCCTGCCCGTCGAGTAATTCGTGATGAACCGCACGGGGTCGAAGGGCTCCCTCGTGGGGCCCGCGGTGACCAGGACGCACTGCCCGTCCAGGTCCTTGGCCGTCAGGAGGTCCTCGGCGTCTTCCGCGATGTCCTCGAGGCAGGCGAGGCGGCCGTACCCCTCGGCCTTGCAGGCCAGCTCCCCGTACCCCGCCTCGACGAACCGATAGCCCTTCTCGGCGAGCTTCTCCATATTCCCGCGCACGATGGGGTTCGAGTACATGTTCACGTTCATGGCCGGGCAGATGAGGACGGGCGCCCGCGTGGCCATGACCGTCGTCGTCAGCAGGTCGTCGGCGATGCCGCCCGCAATCTTGCCGATCACGTTCGCCGTGGCCGGCGCCAGCACGACGAGATGGGCGCTCTCGGCCAGCGAGATGTGCCCGATCTCCCACTCGCCCGTCAACTGGAAGGTGTCGACGGACACCGGATTCCCCGTGAGGGTCTGAAAGGTGAGCGGGGTGATGAACTCCGTGGCGTTCCGGGTCATGATGACGTGAACGGCAGCCCCCCGCCTGATGAATTCGCGGGCCAGCTCGGCGGCCTTGTAGGCCGCAATGCCGCCCGTCACCCCGAGGACGATCTTTTTCCCCTTCATCCGTTTTGCCTCTGAAAATCGCAGACCACGACCTTCCTGAGTCCATTGTGGAATGACATGAAGTCCTGCTCCGGTTCCTTTTCCTCCTGCCTTGTGCCCTGTGCCTTTTGCCTTGAACCTTAAAATCCAATATACCAAATCGCTCGGACCGTCAAGGAATGAAGGGAGTTACAGGCATCGATTCGGCTTGAAAATTTCCCCGATCCGGGTATGATGGGCGGCGTTTGGGGGCGCCGCGCGCCGCCACTCCGCATCCCCGGGGGAGAAGCCGCCATGAACCGGATGTACCTCATCGCCCTGGCCGCCGTTGTCGCACTGGCGGGTGCCGCCGTCTGGGCGTTCAACACCGTGCTCGAATTCGAGAAACCCGCCGTCACCGTGAAAGACGATCTGTCGACCATCGGCCAGGGAAAGGCGATCGCACTGACCGTCACGGACCGCAAGAGCGGGATCCGGAGCGTCTCCGTCTCGATCGCCCAGGAAGGCAGGGAGACGGAGCTGTTCACCCGGGCCTATCCCAAGGGGACCGAAGAGGAGGCGCTGAGCGTCGAGGTCAACCCGCGCGCGAGGGGCCTGAAGGACGGGCCGGCGGCGATCACGGTCACGGCGGAAGACCACTCCTGGCTCAGGAACCGGGGGGCGGTCTCGATCGAAACCGTCATCGACACGGTCCCGCCGCAGATCGCTCTGATCAGCACGGCCCACAACGTCAACACGGGCGGGACCGGCGTGGCCGTCTACCGCGTCTCCGAGGACGTGACGACGACGGGCCTGAAGATGGGCGACCGCTTCTTCAGGGGCTATCCCATCTCGATCCAGGGCAAGCCCTGCCACATCGCGTACTTTGCCGTCCCGACCACGGCGGGCAAGGGGGACCTCAAGATCCTGATCACGGCAAAGGACCGGGCCGGAAACGAGTCCACCGCCCTGCTGCCCCACCTTGTCCGGGAGAAGAAGTTCAAGGCGGACAAGATCACGATCAGCAGGGCCTTCATCGACGGCATGGCCCCCGCGTTCCGCCGGCAGGACCCCCGCGTGCCGACGACGCCGCTCGAGGCGTTCCTGTTCATCAACGAGAAGCTTCGGGATGAGAATTTCATGACCATCCGGGAGGCCTGCTCGAAGACGCAGCCCAAGCCGCTCTGGGAAGGCACCTTCCTGCGCATGAGGAATGCAGCGCCCATGGCCGGTTTCGGCGAGGAGCGAACCTACTGGTTCGAGGGGATGGCCGTGAGCCGCAGCACGCACCTGGGCGTCGACCTGGCATCCACGGAGCACGCCCCCATCGAGGCGGCCAACCACGGAACCGTCGTCTTCGCCGGCCCGCTCGGGATCTACGGCAACGCCGTCATCGTGGACCACGGACTAGGCCTCTGCAGTCTCTACGCGCACCTCTCGGAAATCGGCGTGAAACCGGGTCAGGCCGTCACCCGGGGAGAGACGCTGGGAGCGAGCGGCAGCACGGGTCTTGCGAGCGGCGATCACCTTCACTTCTCGATCCTGGTCGGCGGGGAGTTCGTCAACCCGACGGAGTGGTGGGACGCGCACTGGATCCGCGACAACGTGACGGGCAAACTCACCGAGCCATCCTCGCAGCCGCCTCCGCCCGCGGCGAAAGCCCAGCCCGCAAAGGCCAAACCGAAGCCGAAAAAGAAAGGGTCCAGGGTCCGGAGTTAAGGGTCCAGGAAATAGAAAAACGGGACAGGGCCCAGGGCAGAGGCAATTCGCACAAGAAAGGGAAAAAGAAAGGATCCTCTTTCCCTGAACCCTGTGCCCCGGCCCCTGTCCCCTGGTCTTTACGCCCGATGGATGTCGCGGTGCGTCGCGTTCACCAGATACCCCTGCCCGGCAAAGTGTTCGGCCATCCGGTTGGCCATGACCACGGAGCGGTGCTTTCCGCCCGTGCAGCCGAAAGCCACATTGAGGCTCGACTTCCCCTCCTTCTCGTAGAGAGGGATGAGGAACCCCATCATGCCGAGCAACTGCTTGAGGAAGGTCTGGCTTTCCTGCCACCCCATGACGTAGTCCTCGATCTTGCGGTCCTCCCCGTTGAGATGCTTCAGCTCCTCGATGAAGTAGGGATTGGGAAGGAACCTCACGTCCAGCACGATGTCCGCCTCCGGGGGCAGCCCGTACCGGTAGCCGAAGGATATGAGGTTGATCACGAGCCTCTTCTCCGACGGGGAGGCCGTGAAGTGCCTCTGGACGACTTCCTTGAGCTGGTGGACGTTGAACGAAGAGGTGTCCACGACCTTGTCGGCCATGTTCCGCAGCGCCGCCAGCTTGTCCCGTTCCAGGGCGATCCCCTCCATCACGCTGCCGCGCTCGCACAGCGGGTGAGCCCGCCTAGTCTCCCGGAAGCGTCGAAGGAGCGCGTCGTCGCCGGCGTCGAGGAACAGGATCTCGATGCGGTGACCCTGCTCCTTCAGGGCGGAGAAGATCTCCGCGTACTTTTCCAGGAAATACCGCTCCCGCAGGTCCATCACGAGGGCGACCTTGCTGATCTCGCTGGCCGTGTCGGTCTGCATCTCGAGGAATTTCGGCAGGAGCGCCACGGGGAGGTTGTCCACGCAGAAAAACCCCACGTCCTCGAGAGCCCGAAGGGCCGTGCTCTTCCCCGACCCGGACATGCCGGTGACGATGACGATCCTCAGGTTTTGCATGCGGGACCCCCCGGTACGGGGCTGTGTCGGAGCCGGTCTCCACGGGGAAACCGGCGGCGGGAAGGATACGATGCGGGACGGCGTCTCAAAGCTGCTCCGGGGATGTTCTCCATCGGGTCACGCCCTGCAGGCCTGTCTGCAGCTGAAGAAACGGGACAAGACGTCCCTACTCAATAGGACTCGTCTTTCTCGGCGATTTTCCGGTACATCTCCTCGGCGCTCTTCGCCTCCAGGAGACCGTTGCGGAACTCCGGGTCCTTGAGCATGCGGGAGATCTTCGCCAGCGCCTTGAGATGCTGGCCCGTCGAGCTCTCCGGCGCCATGAGCAGGAAAAAGATGTGCACGGGCTTCCCGTCGATGGCGTCGAAGTCGATCCCCTGGCGGCTTCGGCCGAAGGAGATCATCAGGCGGTCCAGGCCCTTGAGCTTCCCGTGGGGGATGGCAATCCCGTCCCCGATACCCGTGCTGCCCAGCTTCTCGCGCTCGAGAAGCACCTCGACCATGGCCCCCGGCGCAAGCCCCTTCTGATCGCGGCTCAAGATCTCCGACAGCTCCGCGAGGACGGCGCGCTTGGACGTGGCCTTCAGTTCCTCGATGATGTAGTTTTTATCGAGCATGTCGGTGATTTGCATGGGGAAATCCCGTCCGTTCAGCTGTTGGCCTCGAGCAGCGCGAAATTGCCGTCTTCCCGGCGGTAGATGACGCTGATGTTCTCCGATTGCGCATCCCGGTAGATGACGAAGCGGTTGCGGGAGCCCTCCATTTCGATCATGGCCTCTTCCAGGGACATGGGTTTGAGCACGACCTTGCGGGTCTCGACCACCCGGGACCGCGTCTCCTCCTCGAGGCCGGCGGATGCCTCGCGCGGCCCGGCCTTCTCCTCGGCGCGGTTCGTGGCGGCCTTGTGGTCTCGGCTCTTCTCCTTGTGCTTCTTGATCTGGCGCTCGATCTTGTCGATCACGTTGTCGATCGCCAGCTGCATGTCCTTGGCCTCTTCCTTGCCGACCAGGTTGATCCCCTTGGCCATGATGTTGACTTCGGCCACATTGCGGAACTTCTCGACGGAGAGGACGACGTGGGCCTCCACGGGTTTATCGATGTATTTCTGAATCTTGCTCAGCCGTTCCGTCACATAATCCTTGAACCAACTTTCCGACCCCGTATTCCGAAAGGTCACGGAAACCTGCATCTGTTCACGCCTCCTCATCCAGAGTTCTCGGGTTGCCCCGTTCCCGCCCGATTTCCTTGCAAGAAGGAGGCCCCGGGCCGGGGGCGAGACGGACGGCGGTTCATGTCGCCGGAGAATCGCGCGACGGCAGCCGCGCGGGGTGCCGTTTCCGTCTGAAAACAAGCTTTGCCTTATAGGCCAGAGCCCTTGAAATGTCAATCAGTTTTTGGGCTTGATGAAAAATTTCTTTCGCTTGGACGAAGGCAGGATCCCCATCATTTCGCGGTACTTGGCAACGGTGCGCCGGGCGATCGAGATGCCCTGGCCGCTGAGGATGTCGACGATCTCGCTGTCGCTCAAGGGCTTGCGGGCATCCTCGCCGCCGATGATCTTCCGGATCTCCTCCTGGACGCTCTTCGAGGCGATCGTGTCGCCGCTCGTTTTGCTGATGCTGCTGTTGAAGAAGTACTTCAGCTCGAAGATGCCGCGCGGCGTGTGCATGTACTTGTTGGTCGTCACGCGGCTGATCGTGGACTCGTGCATCTCCACGTCGTCGGCGACGTCGCGCAGCACCAGCGGCTTCAGGAAGTGGATCCCGTTGTCGAAGAATTCCCGCTGGAACTTGACGATACTCTCGGTGACCCGGAAAATCGTCCTCTGGCGCTGCTGGATGCTCTTGATGAGCCACGTGGCCGACTGGAGCCGCTCCTTGATGTATTTCTTGCACTCGTCCCCGCTCTGCGCCCCCTCGGCGCCTCCCCCCAGGATCTCGCGGTAGAAGTTGCTGATCCGCAGCCTGGGCAGACCCTCGTCATTCAGGATGATCTTGTACTCGTCGCCCACTTTGAAGACGAAGACGTCGGGAATGATGTACTGGGGGCCCTCGTCGCTGTACACAAGGCCCGGTTTCGGATCCATACGGCTGATGAGGAAAATGGCGTCCAGGACGTCCGCCAGGGGGAGCTTCAGTTTTTTCGCGATGTTGTTGTAGTTCTTCGTCTCCAGGTCGTGGAGGTAGTCTCGGATGATCGTCTCGACCAGGGCGTGGGAGGCGCCCACGTACCGGGCCTGCAACAGCAGGCACTCCCGCAGGTCCCGCGCCGCGATCCCCGGGGGGTCGAATTCCTGGATTCGGGCCAGCACCTTCTCGACGGTCTCGACGCCGACCTTCTCCTGCTCGGCGATCTCCTCGACGGTGGCCGCGAGGTAGCCGCTCGTGTCCAGGTTGCCGATGATCTGCTCGCCGATGCGGCGTTCCGCTTCCGAGAGGCGGGAGAGGCCCAGCTGCCACATCAGGTGGTCCCCGAGCGTCGTCTTGCGGGACAGCATGTTCTCCCAGGAAGGCCCCTCGTCCTCCTCCCGGTCGTACGTCACCCGCATGGGGCCGTAATCCTCCAGGTAGCTGTCCCAGTCGAAATCTTCCTTTCCGTCCCCCTCGCCCGTCACCTCTCCGGTCCGCTCCGCCGTCTTGACCTCGTCGACCTCCGGTGCGGGCGCCCCTTCCTCGCCGAACTCCTCGCTCACCCGTTCCTCGAGAAGGGGGTTCTCCTCCATCTCCTGCTGGATCATGTCGATCAGCTCGATGCGGGAAAGCTGGAGCAGCTTGATTGCCTGCTGCAGCTGGGGAGTCATGATCAGCTGCTGGCTGAGTTTGAGGCTTTGCTTGAGTTCGAACGTCATGCCTTCCTGCCTGATAAGGTCTAAAACCTGAAGTCGTCGCCCAGGTAGAACTTCCGGGCGATTTTACTCTCCGCGATCATCTCCGGCAAGCCCTCGATCAGCACCGTCCCCTCGTTGAGGATGTAAGCCCGGTCGCACACCGAAAGGGTCTCCCGCACGTTGTGGTCCGAGATGACCACCCCGATGCCCTTG
>MVQS01000107.1 GCA_002067855.1 Syntrophaceae bacterium PtaB.Bin038 | reverse complement strand
CATGGGCGGCGTCATCTTCTGCTGGATCAGCATGGTCGCGCCCATGATGATGGGCGTGATGTAGTAGGGATCCTTCGCCGAGAGGTCCTGGATCCACCAGACGAACGGCGCGTGGCGCAGTTCGATGGCGTAGGACAGCAGCTGGTACAGGGCGATGAAGACGGGGATCTGGATGATCACCGGCAGACACCCGCCCAGCGGGTTGATCTTGTGCGTCTTGTAGAGCTCCATGACGGCCGCGTTGAGCTTCTGCTTGTCGTCCTTGTAGCGTTCCTTGAGCTCGTTGAGTTTGGGCTGGACCTTCTGCATCTCCTTCATGGACTTGTAGCTCTTGTTGCCCAGGGGCCAGAAGAGGATCTTCGTGAGAATCGTGATAATGATGATGACGATGCCGTAGTTTCCCACGTACTTGTACAGGAACTGCATCAGGAAGAGGAACGGGAATGCAAGCCACTTCATCCACGAGCCGACGTTGATGGCCGCCTCGAGCCCCACGCCTTCCGCTCTGAGCCGGTTGTATTCCTTGGGCCCCACGTAGAGGGTGTAATTGAAAACCCCCGCCTGGCCCGAGGGGATCGCGTTCTTCGGCCCTTCCATGCTGACGACGATCTGCCCCCGGGCGTCCCTGGCGAAGGTGACACCCGTGAGCGCCGGCTGCTTCGGGATCATGGCGGCGATGAAGAACTTGTTCTCGAAGCCGCTCCAGCTGACATCGGGTCCAAAGGCCCTCTTTTCGAATTTCGCGGCGCTTTCGCGCTCCGTCGAGCCCTTGACATGGGCGATGGCCCCTTCTTCCTCCATCCCCTTCTTGTTCGGCTCCTCGAGCCACCGGATGGAGAGGTTCTGGTTCAGGGCGACGCTGGTGCTGTTCTGGAAACGCATCTCGAGGTCGAAGGAGTAGCGGTCGGGCTGTAACGTGTAGATCTTCTCCACGCGGTACTGGCCGGGCACGGCGTAGGTGAAGACGAGCTTTCCGGGCCGGGCATCCCCCGTCAGGTCGATCTCCTTCCGGTCGGCCTCGTAGACGATGTCGCCGGGCAGGACGACGCTCGAGTCGGTGAAGGCCGTCGTGAGGGGCAGCTCGGAGCCCTCCTGGACCTGGACCATCTCGATGAGGGGGCTCCCCTCGTCGAGGGTGGCCCTGTATTCCTTGAGCTGGAGGGATTTGAGGGCGCCCCCGCGGGTGCTGAACACGGCCGTGTACAGCGGGGTCTCGACGCGGATGTCCTTCGCGGCCGCTGCGGCCTTAACCGGGGCGGCCGGGGCCGGCGCTGCCGGTGCCGCCGGGACGCTGCCCGGCGCCGCGGCCGGGGTCTGGGCCGGCTGGGCCTGTGTCTGGGTCTGGGCCTGCTCCTGCCTCTGGGTCTCCAGGCTCTTGGCGAAGAAGAACTGGTAGACGAAAACGACGAGGAAGGACAGGAGAATCGCCAGAAATGTCCGCACGTTGGTACTCATGAAATGCCTCCTGGGGCTCGCTTACCGGACCGGATCGTAGCCGCCGGGATGAAAGGGGTGACACCGCAGAAGCCGACGGAGCCCGAGCAGGCCTCCCCGGAGCGGTCCGTGCAGGCGGATCGCCGCGAGGGTGTACTCGGAGCAGGTCGGGGTGAAGCGGCAGCAGCGCGGCAGGAAGGGGGAAACGAAAATCTGGTAGGCCCGGATGAGGGCGACGGAAAGCGTCTGGAAAAAATGCCTCGACATGTTCAGGCTTTCATTCGTCCCGCGAGGACCTTCTCCATCTCCCCGCAGAGGTCCCGGCTTTTCATGAAGGAGAAGTCTTTTCTTGCGACAATCAGGATATCCTGCGAGGCCGGAAGCCTGTGTTTGTTCAAGCGGAAGAACTCTCTCAGGAGACGCTTCATCCGGTTGCGCCTGACGGCCGTTTTCCCCACCCGTTTGCCGACAACGAGCCCGAGACGCCGGATGCCCGAAGTGTTCCTGCTGACAATGACGGTCAGGTACTCCGAGTGGATCCGCTTGCCCGATTCGAAGAGGGCCGCAAATTCGCTTCTCCTGCGGATTCTCTCGTGCTTGCCGAGCGTGTACCTGCCTTCGGGGACCGGGGGTTTTCCTGCGGCTGGGCTCACCCTTCCACTCTTCCCTGACCCGGCTCAGACGGTCAGTCTCTTTCTCCCCTTTGCGCGCCTTCTGCTCAGGACAAGCCGCCCACCCTTAGTGGCCATCCTGGCTCGAAATCCGTGGGCCCGCTTGCGCTTGAGATTCGTGATGGTCGTGAGTGTCTTTTTCATATCGTAACGGTCCTGTGGGTTAAATGCTAAAGGTGTACCTTAAACCATTTACACGAATGTTTGTCAAGGGTTAATTGGCCGTCGGGCGCGGGGCACTTTTCGCTTGCCCCGGGCGCTCCGATGAGGCGATAAAGGACCCGACCGCTCTGCAGGGCCTGGAATGAAGATCAAATCCTTCGAATTCAATCTTCGGGAGCTGGCCGGCTCCATGGGGGACTTCGGCACCCTCCTGCCCCTGGCCATCGGGTACATCTACGCCTGCGGA
>MVQS01000106.1 GCA_002067855.1 Syntrophaceae bacterium PtaB.Bin038 | reverse complement strand
GAAGACGTCCGTGTTGAAGATGAGCCGCGCGCCCTTGCCCGTGCCGAAGGGGTCGCGGTTGACGCCCACGATGCCGGTGAGCGCCCCGCCGTAAGGGTCGAGGGCCGAGGGCGAGTTGTGGGTCTCCACCTTGAAGACGAGGTTCCAGTCGTCGTTGAACCGGATCACGCCGGCGTTGTCCACGAAGACCGAGAGGCACCAGTCGTCGGCGCCGAGCCGCCGGCGGATCTCCTTCGTCGAGGCCTTGATGCAGCTCGCGAAGAGCGAGTCGATCTCGAGGCGCGTGCCGTCGGGCTCCTCGTAGGTGATGAGGCTGTTGAAGATCTTGTGCTTGCAATGCTCCGACCAGGTCTGGGCGAGCACCTCGAGCTCCATGTCGGTGATCCTCGCGCCGAGCCCCACCTTCCTTCGCTCCGCGAGAACCGCCGGGTCGTTCATGTAGGCCTGGATGGCCTTCATCTCCTCGAGCGAAAGGGCCAGCGTCCCCCGGCTGCTGATGGCCATCAGCTCCGCGTCGGGGACGTTGAGGTCGATCTCCTCGACGCGCGGGTCGTCCACCCCCGTCACCCTGGGAACGGTGGGCTTCATGCCCCTCTTCGGGTCCCAGCCCCTGCCGTCTACGATCTCGTAGCGCTCGATGAGCTCGTTGGCCAGCACGCCCGAGGCGATCCGCTCCGCGTCGTCGCGGCCGATGGCCCCGCGGATCACGTACTGGCGCGACGTGTAGACCCTCAGCGGCGTGCGCCTGTCGATCAGCAGCTCGACGGCCTCCGTGGCCGTCTTGCCCACGTTGTCCGTCACCCCGGGGCGGAAACCCACCTCGATGAGCCAGTCGAAGTTCCCGGCAAGCCCGCGGTTGATCGCGTACCGCTGGATCACGGGGTCCGACAGGGGGCCCGCGGCGGCCTGCCGGAGCTCCGTCCTGTTGAGGTCGCCCTCGATGGTGAATACGTCGATCGTGTCGACCCGCTCCACGTCGAGCCGGAGGTTCTCCACGATGCGCCGCCTGATCTTCTCGCCCAGGGCGTCGCGGATGTTCTTCCTGAAGCCGATTTCGATCCGGTTGACCATGTTCCCTCTTCCTTCCCCGTCAGGCGCCCCGTTCAGCGCAGGTTGTATTTCGCCAGTTTCAGATGCAGGCCCCGGCGGCTCAATCCCAGCTGCCGGGCCGCCTTCGAGATGTTTCCCTCGCACTCCTCGAGGACGCGGACGATCATCTGCCTCTCGATGTCCTCCGTCTTCTCCCGGATGAGATCCTTGATGGATCGCCTTTCGTCGGCCGCCGCGGCCGGCTCGCGGGCCTCGACGGCCTCGATGAGCTCGGCGGGGACGTCGGCCATGACGATCGTCTCCCCCCTTGCCATCAGGACGAGCCGCTCGGTGAGGTTTTCCAGCTCCCGGATGTTGCCCGGCCAGTCGTAGTCCTGCAGCAGCTCCAGCACCTCGGGGTCGGCCCCGGCGATCCGCCTGTCGAGCTTGCGGTTGAACTTCCCGATGAAACAGTCGAGCAGGGCCGGGATGTCCTCCTTGCGCTCCCTCAGGGGCGGGACGTGGATCGGCATGACGTTGAGACGGTAGAAGAGATCCTCCCGGAAGCGGCCCTCTTTGACGTCCTGCTGGAGGTTGCGGTTGGTGGCGGCCACGAGCCGCACGTCCACCTTGATGGTCTGGATGCCGCCGACGCGCTCGAACTCGTGATCCTGGATGACGCGCAGGAGCTTCACCTGCATCTCCCGGGGCAAATCGCCGATCTCGTCGAGAAACAGGGTGCCCTTGTGGGCCAGTTCGAACCGCCCCGGCTTGCTGGAGACGGCGCCCGTGAAGGCGCCCTTCTCGTATCCGAACAGTTCGCTCTCGATGAGGTTCTCGGCGATGGCCGAGCAGTTGATCTTGATGAAGGGGTTGTGCTTGCGCGGGCTGCCGGCGTGGATGGCGTTGGCCACGAGTTCCTTGCCCGTCCCGGTTTCGCCGGTGATCAGGATCGTCGTCGTCGTGGGGGCCACCTTTCGGATGACCTCGAAGATCTTCGCCATCTGCGGGCCCGATCCCACGATCTCGCTGCGGTCGATCTCGGCCGGGGGCAGCTGAACCTCCTCGTCGTTCAGCACCCGCGTCTTGACGGCCTTGCCGATCACGCGCTTGAGCTCCTCCTGGTCGAAGGGTTTCGTGATGTAGTCGAAGGCCCCTTTCTTGAGGGCGTCCACGGCCGTCGCGACGGTGCCGTGGGCGGTGATGAGGATGACCGGGACCGCCGGGTGCTCCTCGGCCATCCGGTTCAACAGCCCCATCCCGTCGAGCTTCGGCATCTTGAGATCGGTGACGCACGCCGTCACGTCGTGGCGCTTCAGCAGGGCGAGGGCCTCCAGGCCGTCGGCCGCCGTCTCGACCTCGTAGCCCTCCTTGGTCAGCATCGCCTTGAGCACGAGGCGCATGTTGACCTCGTCATCGACGATGAGGATCTTTTTCCAAGGGATTTTGGAGACTTGCGTTTTCATGGACGGCCGATTGAGATGTAGACTGTAGTTTACTTTGCCCCGGTCGTCAAGGCTCTTTCAGGATGCGGCCTTTGCGCCCATTTCGTTACCTTCGGGGCCTGTCAAAAGGGTTCGGATTCATTTCGCACCGCGGGGCAGAAGGCAAGAGGGGTAGAGGGTGGGAAGGGTGGAGAGGCCGCGAACAGAAAACGGGCACGGCTATATCCAACGTTCTCACCCTCCCTCCTTCTCAACTTCTCTCTTGGCGGAACGCCCCCGATAACAGCCGGCGGTCACCCCTGTGGCAGGTTGAGCCGGATGTAAAAGATCGACCCCTGACCGGGGATCGACTTCGCCCGGATGGAGCCGTTGTTGTTCTTCACGATCCGCTGGCAGATGGAGAGGCCGAGCCCCACGCCCCGCTCCTTCGTCGTGAAGAAGGGCTTGAAGATGCTCTGGAGGGCTTCCTTCGACATCCCCTTGCCCGTGTCGCGGATGGAGATCCCCACGGCCTCGCCTTCCTCGCTCTCGATGCGGGTCGTCCGGAGGGTGAGGGTGCCCCCGTCGGGCATGGCCTCGATGCCGTTGAAGGCGATGTTCAGGATCACCTGCTTCATCTGCTCGCCGTCGACGTAGACCCGGGGCAGGCCGGGATGGAGGTCCGTCTCGACGGTGATCCCCTCGGGCAGTCCGCTCACCCGGATCACCTCGACGGCCTTCTCGATGATCCCGTTGACATCGTAGAGCTTCGGGCTCACGGCGTAGGGCTTCGCGTAGTTCATGAACTGCGTCACCACGTTGTTGAGCCGGTCCGCCTCCTCGACGATCACGTCGAGGAGCTTCTGGTTCTCGGGGTTGGCCTCCTCGGAGCGCAGGACCTGGCCCGCGCCCTTGATGGAGCCCAGGGGGTTTCGGATCTCGTGGGCCAGAGCCGTGGCCATCTCCTCGAGAAGCTGCGACTTCTCCCGTTCGAGTTCCTGGTCGAACCCGTAGATGGACGAGAAGATGTCCTTCGCCTCGGGGAAGAAATAGTTGAAGACCTTCTTCATGATGACCCGGAAGGGGTCGTAGGAGATGACGATGAGGAAGGAGGCCGTGAGCACGTGGGTGAAGTAGATGGGCTCGATGGTGCCGAAGAGCCCCAGGATGAAGAAGAAGGTGCCCGTTGCGAACAGCGTGACGACGGAGAGGACGAGCCCGCGCACCATGATCTCGTAGAGCTCGGGGAGCCTCGGGTGCAGGATGATGATCAGCACGAAGTACAGAAGACCCGCCAGGGCCAGGTTGGAGACCGGGGGGAAGCGGAAACCCAGGTAGTGGAAGATGTCCAGGAGACTGACGGCCGCCGTGATGGCGCAGGCCATCGTGACGTAGACCATCCGGGTGCGCTCCACGCCGGGCGCGCGCCCGCGGATGAAGAGAAACAGGGCCCCGAGGCAGTAGAGGATCGTGAGCCACAGGTACGCCACGAGCCCCGGCCCGAACCAGGCCTCCCGCGCAAGCGGCGTGAACCAGGCCGCGGCCCAGAGCAGGCTGGCAATCGACGCGGCGGCGACCTCCCTGCGCGACAAAAAGCTCCTGCCGCGCAGCATGGCGCGGGAGAACTCGATCAGGAGCGGGGGCAGGAGCAGGAACCCCGTGTTGCTCAGGAACCTCCAGAGGGGGTCTTCGAAGAGGCCGTCGAAGAACGTCCCGCCCTTCTGGAGGAACAGGGCGAGGCACAGGAGGGCGAAGGAGACCTGGACGGCGTCCTTTTCCTTCTTGAGGAGAAGCGAGACGGCGATCGTGAGGCTCACCGCCGCCAGGATGAAAAGTTCCATAGGGGGTCCCGCCCGGGGTCAACGAAAAAAGACCATCACCGCACTCCCGCAGATGGCAGGGAAGCGGCATGGTCCCCGGCAACGCCCCGGTTTGCATATGAATCCGGGGGCTTGCTTTTTGCGCCATCATAGCGGCAACGGCAAGCCAAGTCAAGAAGAGGTCAAGAAGAGGGACGTTGGTAACTAATTAGACAAACTCGGTTGCCTCAAAGTCTCCGTTCTAGAAGACTGCTATAGACACGAGAGTTTGTCTAATTAGTTACCAACGTCCCTGATCCGGTCTATAGAACCCCCTTATCTAATTTTCATATAATCCCTCTACATTGATTTTCTCGTCTCGACCGATGACGATATGATGTGTTCTGTGCCAACCTTTTTTCTCGTTCCGGTTGTGCAGGATGCCTCTCAAATCTTCATCCTGCACAACCGAAACAGCGAGGGTTGATGCTCCCCGCCGTGGGCCGTTACAAATATGAACACCTTCAGGGTGTAGGAGTCGTTTCATTCTTTCACTCATCGAGGGGTCAATCCAATAGAGAGGAGGTGAGGGTACGAGGCGTTAGGGCGGGAAAGCAATTGAAAAAGATGCTTTCCAGTGCTTCGGTTCGAAGCATCCCCATTTTACCGATTCATGAATGCATTTTACCGGCAAAAAAGGAGGACTCGTCATCATGGCACAAGAGCATACCTTTGCATCTCCGGCGCCCGCCGGTCTGGGCGCCCTCGCGGTTGCCTGCTTCGGTTTCGCCGCGGTGTTTCTCGGCTGGGTCAAGGTTGAGGGCCTGCCCATCCTGTTCGCATGGCTCGTCGGCGGCGGCGTCGTCCAGTACACGACGGCGGTCATGGAATTGAAGGACCACAACATCACGGGCGGCAACGTCTTCCTGTTCTTCTCGGCCTTCTTCATGTTCGGCGCCTCGCTGAGCGTGCTGTCCAAGTTCCTCATGATCAAGTTCGGCATGGCCCCCCACGCCTACGTCGAGGGCTGGACCTGGATGGCCGGGGCCGGCTTCCTCACCGCCGTGACCCCCGCATACCTGAAGGCCAACAAGCTCATCTTCATCCTCGTGGTCCTGATCGACATCGTCCTGTGGTGCATCGTCGGCCTCGACCTGGGCAAGATGGATCCCGCCGTCGGCAAGCCCATCGTGGGCTGGCTGCTGATCGTGTCCGGCTGGATCGGCGTCTACATCGCCGGCGGTGTGGTGTGCAACACGGTGTACGGCCGCGTGATCTACCCGATCCCGGCGCCGTTTGTGAAGTAGGCGGATCCGGGGGCATCCCGGTTCCCGTTCCCCGTTCACCGCGAAGGGCAGGCTCATCGAGCCTGCCCTTCTTCGTTTCTGCGCGCGCGGGTCTTCCTTCAGGCCTGGTCCAGGAGATAGGCCTGGAGGCTGACCTTCTTGCCGCGGAGGTTCAATTTCCTGCGGATCCGGTTCCTGTGGAAGTCGACGGTGCCCGGGGAGAGACGCATGAGAGCCCCGATCTGCTTGGAGCTCTTCCCCCTCTTGATGTAATCGGCGATCTGGAGCTCCGTCGCGGTCAAACAGGCACTCGCCTTGAGCCGGCTCAGGAAGGGGGAGGTGAGCGCCCGCAGGGTCTCCTGGAGATTCTGGACAAGCGCGTGCGCCGGTTTCGTCAGCACGGTGCCCTTGAGCCGCTCGATGCAGGGCATGACCAGTTCGTCGATGTTGGTCAGGATCCGGCGCTCGATCTCGTTCCGATCGGCCTCCCGCTGTTCCAGCAGCGTGCGCAGGGTGATGTTGAACGCCTCGAGCTTCACGGCGCGGCGCTTGAGTTCCTTTTCGCGGGCCCGCAGTTCCTTCTCGATCTTCTTGCGCTCCGCAATGTCCGCGGCGAGTTCCCGGTTCAGCTGTTCGATCGTCTGCGTCCTCTCGGCGACACGCTGCTCGAGAAGGGTCCGCGACCGCTGCAACCGATCCTCCAACTCCTTGTGGCGCGTCATGTCCAGGAAATACCCCTCATAGTACAGGGTCTTCCCCCGGGCGTTGCGCACGGCGTGCTTGCTCACGTATCCCCAGCCCGGGGATCCGTCCCTCCGGCGGAACTGGAACTCGAACCCGGCGTGCCCGCGGGCCTCGACCCTGCGAAGGATGTTCCCCCGCAGGCGGCGATCCGCGTAGATCTGCCTGGACACGTCCCGGATGACCCTCTTCATCTCCCCCGGGGAGCGGTAGCCGAACAATCGCGCCAGGGCCGGGTTGACGTTCAGAATCCGTCCCGACACGGAGGTCTGGAATATCCCTTCGCCGGTGTTCTCGAAAAGGTGGCCGTGTCCTGCCTCCGGGCGGTCAGAGACGGGCGCTCCGGAGGCTCTTTTTCGGCGCTTGCTCATCGATTTCACCTCCCCCACATCAAAAGGCGCCCCCTCCCCCCAGCACCTTGTAGAGGGTCACCAGGTTGGCGAGCCGGGCCAGGCGGACGGCGATGAGTCCCTGCTGTGCGCCGTAGAGCGAGCGCTGCGCGTCCAGGACGCGCAGGTAGCTGTCGATCCCCCGGGTGTAGCGCGCATCGGAGAGGCGATAGCTGACCTCGGAGGCCTCCACGAGGGATTGCTGGGCCCGGAGCTGATCCCCGAGGGTTGCGCGCTGGGCCAGCGTGTCGGCCACTTCCCGGAAGCCCGTCTGGATCGCCTTCTCGTACTGGGCCAGGGCGATCTCCCGGTCCACCTTCGTCACGTCGTAGGCCGCCCACGTTCGGGCGTCGAAGATCGGCACGACGATGCGCGGCACGAAGCTCCAGGTCTCGGAGCCGGACGTGAAGAGCCCGGAGAGCTGGTCGCTCGTCGTGCCGATGCTCGTGGTGAGCGTGATGCGGGGGAAGAAGGCCGCCCGGGCGGCGCCGATGTTCGCGTGGGCCGCCTTGAGCTGATGCTCCGCCGCCACGATGTCCGGGCGCCGCTGCAGCACCTCGGAGGGCAGGCCCGGGGTGAAATCCCGCGGCTCCGCCACGTCGCTCAGCGCGTCGGGAAGGAGCTCCCGCGGGACGGGAGAGCCGACGAGCAGGGTCAGGGCGTTCTCGTCGAGGGCCACCTGGCCCGTGTACCGGGCGATGTCCGCCCGCGCCGCCTCCACCCGGGTCTGGGCCTGGCGCAGGTCGAGATCGGAGGAGGCGCCGACCTCGGTGCGGCGCCGGATCATCTCGTAGGTCTCCTGCTGGGTCTCGAGCGTCGACCGGGCGAGCTCGAGATTCTCGCGGTCGGCGGCAAGCGCCAGGTAGGCGCCGGCCACTGCGGCCACCAGCGAAATCTGCGCGCCCGCGCGGGCCTGCTCGACGGCGAAGTACTGCTCGAGGGCCGCATCGCCCAGGTTCCGGATGCGGCCGAAGAGATCGATCTCCCAGGCGCTGACGCCCACGCTGACGTTGTAGAGTTCCGTGGTCTTCGGCTGGCCGCTCTGCGAGAGGATGCCCGGCACCCTCTCCTTGCTGAACGTCCCGCCGGCATTCACGGCCGGGAGCAGCTCCGCCCGCTGGATCCGGTAAAGGGCCTGGGTCCGTTCGACGTTCAGGGAGGCCGCGCGCAGGTCGCGGTTGTTGGAGAGCGCCAGGCCGATGACCTGCCGCAGCTTCTCGTCGACGAAGAAGTCCTTCCACGCGACGTCGGCGGCGGCCTCCGTCGGCCTGTCCGCCTGTTGCCCGGAGGCAACGCCCGGCCAGGCGGCGGGCACGGGGGCCTCGGGCCGCGTGTACGTCGGCGCCAGGGAGCACCCCCCCAGGAACGCAACGGTCAGCAAGAGAAGAAAGGTCCTGCACATATCATCGATCCTCCGGTGGAGTCCCATCGTCTGCCGGGGTTGTTTCCCTGCGCGTGCGCTTCGCGGACAGCCGCTCCCTCATGCCCGCAAGCGTTTCCTTCAGCGCCGCCGGGGACGGATGGCCGCCGCCCGACGCGACGGCGGCCCCTCCGCGGCCCTTGCCGAGGAACGTCTCGATGAGCACGAAGAAGAGGGGCGTGAAGAGGATCACCAGGATCGTGGCGGTCACCATGCCCCCGAGGACGCCCGTTCCGATGGCATTCATGGCCCCCGCCCCTGCCCCGGTCGCAACGGCCAGGGGGAGGACGCCGAAGCCGAAGGCGAGCGACGTCATGACGATCGGGCGGAAGCGCAGCCTCGCCCCCTCCAGGGTGGCCTCGACCAGCCCCATCCCCTGCTCCACGCCCGCCTTGGCGAACTGGACGATCAGGATCGCGTTCTTGGTGGTCAGGCCCAGGGTGGTCAGCACGCCGATCTGGAAGTACACGTCGTTGGGCAGGCCGCGGAGGCTCGAGGCGATGACGCCGCCGATGACCCCCAGGGGCAGGACGAGCAGGACCGAGATCGGGATGGGCCAGCTCTCGTAGAGCGCCGCCAGGCACAGGAAGATCACGAAGATGGAGAAGGCGTACAGCAGCGGCGCCTGGGCGCTCGCCATCCTCTCCTGGTAGGAGATGCCCTGCCAGTCGTAGCCGACGCCCTGGGGCAGCTCCCGGACGAAGGCCTCCACGGCCTGCATGGCCTCGCCGGAGCTCCTCCCGGGGGCCGCCTCGCCCAGGATGTTGATGGACGGGAAGCCGTTGAAGCGCTCCAGACGGGGGGAGCCCGTCGTCCAGGAACCGGAGGCGAAGGAGGAGAAGGGCACCATGCGGCCCGCGGCGTTGCGCACGTGGAGTCTCTCCAGGTCGGTGGGCAGCATGCGGAAGGGGGCGTCGGCCTGGACATAGACACGCTTGACGCGGCCGGCCTGGATGAAGTCGTTGACGTAGGCGCTCCCGAAGGCCGCGGAGATCGTGTGGTGGATCGAGGAGATGGGCACGCCCAGGGCGCCGGCCCTGTCCCAGTCCACGTCGACGCGGTACTCGGGCACGTCCTCCAGCCCGTTGGGCCTCACCTTGGTGATCGTGTCGGAACGGGCCGCCATGCCGAGAAACCGGTTCCGGGCCTCCATGAGCCTGGCGTGGCCCAGGCCGCCGCGGTCCACCAGCTGGAGATCGAATCCCTTGGACACCCCCAGCTCCACGACCGACGGGGGCGCGAAGGCGAACACCATGGCGTTGCGGATCCGCGAGATCTCCCCCATGGCCCGCCCGGCGACGGCGCCCACCTTCAGGTCCGGCCGGTCGCGGAGGTCCCAGTCCCTCATCTTGACGAAGGCCATGCCCGCATTCTGCCCCCGGCCCGAGAAGTTGATGCCGGAGACCGCCATGACCGACTCGACCGCCTCCTTCTCGTGCTCCAGGAAATAGTCCCGGACGCGGCTCATGACCGCGTCGGTCTGCTCCAGGGTCGAGTTGGCGGGGAGCAGGGCCTGCACCAGCAGGATGCCCTGGTCCTCGTCGGGGAGATAGGCCGTGGGCATGCGCAGGAACAGGACACCCATGGCCGCCACGATCACGACGAAGACGGCCAGGTACCGCAGCTTGTTCGTGATGGAACGGCGGACCAGGCGCATGTACAGATCGCGGACCCGAAAGAACCGGCTGTCGAACCACAGGAAGAAGGGCCGCAGGAACCAGACGGCGTTCTCCGCAGGCTCATGTCCCCTGGGGACGGGCTTGAGCAGGGTGGCGCAGAGCACCGGCGTGAGGATCAGGGCCACCAGCACGGACAGCAGCATCGCGGAGATGACGGTGATGGAGAACTGCCGGTAGATGACGCCCGTGGAACCGGGGAAGAAGGCCATGGGGCCGAAGACGGCCGAGAGCACGAGCCCGATCCCGATCAGGGCGCTCGTGATCTGGTCCATGGACCTGGCCGTGGCCTCCCGGGGCGGGAGGCCCTCCTCGCTCATGATCCGCTCCACGTTCTCCACGACGACGATGGCGTCGTCGACAAGCAGGCCGATGGCCAGCACCATGGCGAACATGGTCAGCATGTTGATGGAAAACCCGAAGAGCCCCAGGATCCCGAAGGTCCCGAGGAGGACGACCGGCACGGCGATCGTGGGGATGAGGGTGGCCCGCAGGTTGCCCATGAACAGGTACATGACCAGGAACACGAGCGCGATGGCCTCGAAGAGCGTCTTGACCACCTCGTTGATGGCCACCCGAACGAAGGGCGTCGTGTCGTAGGGGTAGATGACCTTCATGCCGGGGGGGAAGTAGCGGCTCATCTCCTCCATCTTGGCCCTGACGTTGTCGGCCGTCTGCAGGGCGTTGGCCCCGGCGGCCTGACGGACGGCCAGCACGGCGGCCGGCCGGCCGTTGTGGTACCCCTGGATGTCATAGAGCTCGGTCCCCAGCTCCGTGCGGCCCACGTTCCGGACGCGGACGACGGAGCCGTCGGGGTTGGTGCGCAGGGGGACCGCGGCGAACTCCTCGGGCGTCCTGAGCATGCTCTGCACGACGATGGCGGCGTTGAGACGCTGTCCCTTCACGGCGGGCGCGCCGCCGAACTGCCCGGCGGACACCTCGACGTTGTAGGCCCTGAGCGACGCGATGACGTCCTGGATCGTCATGCCGTAGTCGGTGAGTTTGCCGGGGTCGAGCCAGATGCGCATGGCGTACTGGGAGCCGAAGATCTCGACCTCGCCGACCCCGGGAACCCGGGAGAGCACCTTTTCCAGGTTGGACTGGGCGTAGTCCCGCAGGTCGTTGCCGTCCATGCTGCCGTCCTCCGAGATGAGGCCCACGAGCATCAGCCAGTTCCGGGTGGACTTGCTGACCTTGACCCCCTGGTTGCCGACGACCTCCGGCAGGCTCGGCATGGCGAGCTGGAGCTTGTTCTGCACCTGCGCCCAGGCAAGATCCGGGTCCGTGCCCGGGGCGAAGGTCAGCTCGATGCGGGACGACCCGGAGGAATCGCTCGTCGCCGAGAGGTACAGCATCCGGTCGAAGCCGGTCATCTTCTGCTCGATGATCTGCGTGACGCTGTTCTCGACGGTCTCCGCCGAGGCCCCCGGGTAGAAGGCGGTGATGGCGATGGACGGCGGCGCGATGGGGGGATACTGCGCGACGGGCAGGTTGTAGATCGCAAGCCCGCCTGCGGACATGATGATGATGGCGATGACCCACGCGAAGACGGGGCGATCCAGAAAGAATCTCGACAGCATCGCGTGCCTCCCTCACTTTTCCGCAGCGGCCGGAGGCGCGGCCGTGTTTGCCTGCCCTGCCTTCGCCGCATCGTAGGGAACGGCCTTCACGGCGGTGCCGGGCCTGACCTTCTGCACCCCCTCGACGATCACCCGGTCGCCGGGGGCAAGGCCGTCCGAGACGAGCCACCTGTCGCCGAGGGTGCGGTCCAGCGCGATGACGCGCTGCTGCACCCTGCCGTCGGGGTCGACAACCAGGGCAAACGGGTTGCCCTTCACGTCCCGGCTGACGCCCTGCTGCGGGACGAGGAGCGCCTGCTCGTTGACCCCCTCCTCCAGGACGGCACGGGCGAACATGCCCGGCAGCAGGATCCTCTTCGGGTTGGGGAACACGACCCGCAGGATGGTCGAGCCCGTCGTCGGGTCCACCGTGATGTCCTGGAACTGGAGCGTTCCTTCCAGGGGATAGGGGGTGCCGTCTTCCAGGATGAGCCTGACCCGGGCCCGGTTTGCGCTGTCGCGCCTGAGCGCGCCCCTCGCCATGCTCTGCTGCAGCCGCAGCAGCGCGGCGCTGGACTGGGTGACGTCGACGTAGACCGGGTCGATCTGCTGAATGGTCGCCAGGGGCAACGGCTGGTTCGCCGTGACCAGCGCACCCACGGTGACCGACGATTTGCCGATGCGCCCGGCAATCGGCGCCGTCACCCGGGTGTACCCCAGGTTGATCCGCGCGGCCTCCACGGCCGCCTTGCCGGCGGCGATCTCCGCCTCGGCCTGCTTGAGGGCCGCCGCCGCGTCGTCGTATTCCTGCCGGCTCACGGCCTTGATCTCCACGAGCTCCCGGTAGCGCTCCGCCCGCACCCGGATGGCGGTGATGTTGGCCTCCGCCCGGGCGAGCGCCGCCCTGGCGCTGTCGTAGGCGGCCTGGTACGTCGCCGGGTCGATCTGGTAGAGCACCTCGCCCGCCTTCACGTCGGAGCCCTCCTTGAAGAGGCGGTTCTGGATGATGCCGCTCACCTGGGGCCTCACCTCGGCGACGAGGTACGCCGAGGTCCGACCCGGCAGCTCCGTGGTGATGGCGACGCGCTCGGGTTTCATCTCCACCACAGCCACTTCCGGGGGGCCGGCCGGCCCCGGCGCCTTTGCCCCGGAATTCTGGCAGCCGGCCGGGATGGCCGCCGCAAGCAGGGCCGCGGCGGCGAGGATCAGCTTGATGTGCGGGCGGACGTTCATGCAGCACCTCTTGGATTCGATTTATCATCTCCCCGCCGCCATGGCACCGGCAGCGGGGGGAAATACGGTTTCGCTTCAACCCGGCGCATCCTGCCTCCTGACCCCGTCCCAGCAGGCCTCGACGGCTTTGCGGATCAGGTCCCCGTCAAGCTCCAGGAACCCGAGGATGTGATCCCGCAGCAGGGAAAGGATGGGCCCGAAGGCCAGGGCGAAATGAAGGGCGAGGGGCAAATCCTTCAACTCCCCGCGCTCGATCCCCTCCTGCAGGAGACGCCGGAAGAGATCGATGTCCCGCGCCTCCCCCAGCAGCCGCTCCCGGCGCATGGTCAACCCGTACGGGGAATTCATGTACTGCTCGATGAACCGGAACTGGGTCGCGTTCTCCATGAAATACCGGATGATCCTGGTGGCGAGATGGATGAATCGGTCCCGGAGGGGGCTGTCGACGGAGTACCCCTGCATCAGGGATTCCACCACCGTTCTCTCCAGGTCGCTGAAGACCTCGGCGATCAGCGTGTCCTTGCTCTCGAAATAGCGGTAGATCGTGCCGGCGCCCACGCCGGCCCTGCCGGCGATCATGGCCATGGGGGCCCCGTGAAACCCCTGTTCCGCGATCAGCTCGAGGGCCGCCTGCATGATCTCTT
>MVQS01000105.1 GCA_002067855.1 Syntrophaceae bacterium PtaB.Bin038 | reverse complement strand
CCGGCCCAGAGCCCGACGATGACGATGGCCAGGACGGCGATGACCAGGTAGGTGCCGAAGATCTTGAAGAACAGCTTGCCGCGCATCAGGGCTCCGACCGTTACGTGTTGCAGGTATCGTCGGGCGTCTCGCCGGGCCACTGGTGGCGCACGTTGATCCCCGTCACCATGTAGACGACCATGTCGGCGATCCCCTTGGCGTGGTCCGCAATCCGCTCGAGGTTCTTGGAAACCTGCATGATCAGCAGCGCGCGATGGATCGTGCGGGCGTCCTCGAGCATGAAGGTGAGCAGCTCGCGGAAAATCTGCTCATTGAGGGTGTCAATGGTCGAATCCATCCTCCGGATGTGATTGGCGAGCTGGCAGTCTTCCCGCACGAAGGCGTCGAGGCTTCCCCGGATCATCTCGCGGGCGATCTCGGCCATCCGCGGCAGGTCTATGTAGGGCTTGAGCTGCGGCTCCTCGTTGAGCGCCAGGACCCGCTCCGCGATGTTGACGGCCATGTCGCCGATGCGCTCCAGGTGGCCGTTGATCTTGATGGCCGTCGTGATGAACCGCAGGTCCCGGGCGATGGGCTGCCGCAGGGCCAGCAGGCGGATGCACTGCTCCTCGATCTCCGTGTCGAGCTTGTCGATCTCGGTGTCCCCGTCGATCACCGTGCGGGCCAGGTCGGATTTGCGATCGAGCAGGGAGATCAACACGTTCTCGATCGCGTGCTCCGTAAGGGCCCCCAGGTAGAGCAGGTTCTGCTTGATGGCCTGCAGCTCGTTCTCGTAGTGCTGGCTTGTGCGCCTGACTTCTTCCATGTGCGTTGCGTCCCCCGAAGTGGTCTAGCCGAAGCGTCCCGTGATGTAATCCTCCGTCTGTCTCACATGCGGCCGGGTGAAGATCGTCTCCGTCTCGTCGTATTCTATTAGCTTGCCGAGGTAGAAAAATCCAGTCTTATCGGACACGCGGGCCGCCTGCTGCATGTTGTGCGTCACGATGATGATCGTGTACTGCTTCTTGAGATCCTGGATGAGCTCCTCGATCTTCGCCGTAGAGATGGGGTCCAGGGCCGACGTGGGCTCGTCCATGAGGAGCACGTCGGGCTTCATCGCGAGGGCCCGTGCAATGCAGAGACGCTGCTGCTGGCCGCCGGAGAGCATCATGGCCGACTGCCCCAGGATGTCCTTCACCTCGTCCCACAGGACGGCCTGCTTGAGGCTCCACTCCGTGAGCTCCTCCAGGTCGCTCCTGCGGGTCATCCCCGCAAGCTTGGGGCCGTACGTGATGTTGTTGAAGATCGATTTCGGGAAGGGATTCGGCTTCTGGAAGACCATTCCGATGCGCCGCCGGATGTCGACGGGGTCCACCTTGGGGTCGTAGATGTCGACCCCCTCGAAGAGGACCTGCCCCTCCACGCGGGTGCCGTCGATGAGGTCGTTCATCCGGTTCAGGAGCCGCAGCAGCGTCGATTTCCCGCACCCCGAAGGACCGATGAGGGCCGTCACGTGCCTGCTCTGAAAATCCATGGAGATGTCCGTGAGGGCCTTGAACCCGCCGTAGAAGAAATTGACGTTTTTCGTCCGGATGATGACCTTGTCCTCCACCGCTACCACCTTTTCCTCTTTCGAATGTAACTGCGGATCAGAATTGCAATCAGGTCCACGCCCAGCACGAGGGCCACGAGGACGAGCACGGTCCCGTACTGGATAGGCCGGGTCGCCTCGATGTGGGTGCCTGCCGTGGCGAGGACGTAAATGTGGAAGGGAAGCGCCATGACCTCGTCGAAAATGGACGAGGGCAGCTTCACCGTGTAGAAAGCCGCCGCCGTGAACATGATCGGCGCCGTCTCGCCCGCCGCTCGGCCGATGCCCAGGATGGACCCGGTGAGAATCCCCGGCAGGGCGTTGGGAAGCACGATCCGGAAGATGGTCTGCCACTTCGACACGCCCAGCGCGAGCGAGGCCTCCCGGAACGTCTGCGGCACGGCCTTCAGGGCCTCCTCGGAGGCCCCGATGATCGTCGGCAGGATGAGGACGCCGAGGGTAAGTGCGCCAGAGAGGATGCACGAGCCGAACTGCAGAAACACGACGAAGAGGCCGAGGCCGAAGAGCCCGAACACGATGGAGGGCACGCCGGCCAGACAGTTCACGCCGATGCGGATGATCCGCACGACGGGGCCCTGCCTGGCGTATTCGCTCAGGTAGATGGCCGACATGATCCCCAGCGGCAGGGCCACGGCAATGGCGCCCAGCGTGAGGTAGAATGTCCCGATGATGGCCGGCATGATGCCGCCCTTCGTCATGGAGTCCGTCGGGGGCAGGGTCAGGAAGGACCAGCTGATCGCTTCCCGGCCGTGCAGGAAGATGTAGACGAGCAGCCCTCCCAGCGCCAGCGCGATCAGCGCGGCCGACAGGCGGACGACGGCGAAAAAGAGATGCTGCTTGATGTACCTCCAGCGCACGGAGGCATGAGGGGTCGCTGTCTGCATGGTCCGCTCCGGTGATCACTCCTAGAGGGTCCCGGAACCCACCTCCTTGAACTTGTGGGAAATGTAGTCCGCAACCAGGTTGAAGGCCAGGGTCAGGAAGAACAGGACGATGCCTGTGGCGAACAGGGCGTGGTAATGATCGCTCCGGAACGGCGCCTCGCCCATCTCGGCGGCAATCGAGGCCGGCATGGGCCGCACCGAGTCGAAAAGGCTCTCCGGTACGGCCGCCGCGCCGCCTGCCACCATGAGGACGACCATCGTCTCGCCGATGGCCCGGGCCATCCCGAGAATGACGGCCGTGGAGATGCCGGATAGGGCCGAGGGAACGATGACCCGCAGGATCGTCTCCGACGTCGTCGCGCCCAGCGCGTAGGATGCTTCCTTGAACTCGCGAGGCACGGAGTACAGCGCGTCCTCGGAGATGCTCGAAATGGTCGGGATGGCCATCAGGGCGAGCATGATCGATGCGTTGACGATGTTGAGGCCCGTGGGCAGATCGAAGGTGTCCTGAAGCCAGGGTGCAAGCACCACCATGCCGAAAAACCCGAGCACGACGGAGGGCAGGCCCGCGAGCAGTTCGATGACGGGCTTGGCGATCTCCTTGATGGCCGGGGGCGCAATCTCGGAAATGTAGATCGCCGATAGCACCCCGAGGGGGACGGCAATGAGGGTCGCGAAGAAGGTGACGATGAAGGAACCCACGATCAGCGGCCAGATGCCGAAGGACGGGGGGTCGAAGGTGGGGTACCATTCGTGGCCGAACAGGAACTCCCGGACCGACACGATCCCGAAGATGGGGAGACCCTCGCGGAAGAGAAAGGCGACGATGAGCCCCAAGATCAGGACGGACACGCAGGCGAAGAGGAAGAAGACCCTTTTGATGATCTGCTCTTTGAATGTTCTCGTCATGGCCTGGCCGCCCCCGAAACAGAAAGACAGGGCGCAGCGCCCCCCGGCATGCGGGAGGCGCCTGCACCCTTTGCTTCATAGCGCAAAAAAGGGATGTTGTAAACGGCGTGCTACTGGAGCGGCACGAAACCTTCCTTCTTCACGATCTGCTGGCCGTCCTTGCCCTTGACGTAGTTCAGGTAGTCCGCCATGGCGCCCTTGGGCTCTCCGTTGGTGAACATGTAGAGGGCCCGGGAGATCGGGAAGCTGCCGTCGATTGCCGTCTTGGCGCTGGCGGCGACACCGTTGACCTTCAGGGCCTTGATGCTCTTGTTGATGTAGCCGATGCCGATGTAGCCGATTGCGTAACGGTTCTTCGAGACGGCCTGCACGACGGCGCCGCTGGAGGCCTGGAGCTGGGCGCGGGGGCTCACCTTCTCCTTGTGGAGGATCTTCTCCTGCCAGGTCTCGTAGGTGCCCGAACTCGTGTCGCGGGATACGACGACGATCCGCATGTCCTTGCCGCCCACTTCCTTCCAGTTCGTGATCTTGCCCTGGTAGATCAGGCTGAGCTGCTCCACTGTCAGGTCGGAGACCGGGTTCGAGGGGTGAACGATGGGGGTCAGCGCGTCGATGGCGACCTTGTGGAGGACGGGGTTGACGCCCTTGGATTTCGCCAGTTCGATCTCTTCCTTCTTCATATCACGCGACGACATGGCGATCTGCGTCGTCTTGTCGATGAGGGCCTTGATCCCGTTGCCGGAACCGCCGCCGGAGATGGAAATACTGACGTTGGGGTTTTTCTTCATAAACGCTTCCGCCGTGGCCTGGCCGATGGGCAGAACCGTCGTCGAGCCGTTGACGACGATCGTCTCCTTCGCGAAGGCTGCCGTTCC
>MVQS01000104.1 GCA_002067855.1 Syntrophaceae bacterium PtaB.Bin038 | reverse complement strand
ACCGACTCGAAATCGGTTTGAGGGCCTAACAGCTCTCACGGGGGTTCGAATCCCCCTCTCTCCGCCATTTTTATGTCCTGCCCCCGTTCACGGACGGCTTCATCCCGCCCCCCGCCGACGCCCGTTGCGGTCTTTCCTTTTCCCTGATTTGTTTCGCATTTTGCCCTGCAAGAAGGGTATGGACAAACGTCGGCTAAACTGGTAAGAGACGCCCATTGCAAGGAGGGCTCCCGGCAGGGGCCCCTCTTCGCTGATACGGGACATTTCGGAGAGATGCCAGAGAGGCCGAATGGGCACGACTGGAAATCGTGTGTGCGCCCCTTAAAGGTGCACCGGGGGTTCGAATCCCCCTCTCTCCGCCAGGACAAAAACGGCGGCGATCGGCTGTTGCCCGCCGTTTTTCTTTCCCGGTCCCCGGGATGCGGATCGAGACGTGAAAAGGCTCCTGTCCACCATCTCCGGCCAGGTCTTCCCCTTCGAGCGCATCGAGGAATTCGCCGGAAACGGTGAATCCCTGGAGGTCTCCATCGGCGGGCTGGCCGCCGCCCGGGTGAGGCCGGGCCGGCACCTCTGGGAGCGTTTCGCAGATTTTCTCCCCGTCTCGATCGACGCGGAGCTGAGCCTCGGCGAAGGCGGCACGCCGCTTCTGCCTGCCGGCAGGGCCCTTGCGGATCACACCGGGATCGGCCGGCTGCTCTTGAAAAACGAGACCATGAACCCCACGTGGAGTTTCAAGGACCGGGGCTCGCTCACCACGATCGCCATGGCCCGGCAGATGGGGGAGGCCGTCACGGCCACGATCTCAACGGGAAACATGGGAAACTCCATCGCCGCCTACGCGGCGCACGCGGGGATTCGGGCCGTCGTCTTCGTCCCCCGCTACGCACCCCCGGAAAAGATCCTCGCCATGGCGATCCACGGGGCCACGGTCGTGAGGGTCTCCGCACCCGATTACTCCGTGATGAAGAGGGAGGTCCTGGGGCTTGCCGCGGGACTCAAGCTCCGCGTCGTCTCGGGGAACGGCCCGGTCCGCACGGAGGGGTACAAGCTCACGGCATTCGAGATGTTCGAGCAGCTCGAAGGGAGCGTGCCCGACTTTATCGCCGTGCCCACCTCGGCCTGCGGGCATATCCGGGGGATCTTCAAGGGCTACCGCGAGCTCGTGGAAGCGGGGCTCATCGACCGCCTGCCCCGGATGATCGTCGTCCAGGCGGCGAACGTGAACCCCATCGTGTCGGCCCTCCGGGAGGGCCGGGAACGGATCGTCCCCGTGACCGGGAAAGAGACCGTGGCAGAGGCCATCACCTCGGGCGACCCCCCGGGGGGCGACGAGATCGTCCTGAAGGCCCGGCGGTTCGGGTGGCTCGCAGAGGACGCGACGGAAGAGGAGATCCTCGATGCCCAGCTCCGGCTCGCGCGTGCCGGGCACTTCGTCGAGCCGGCGGCGGCCGCCCCGCTTGCCGCCGCAAGAAAGCTCCGGGCGGCGGGGAAGATCGGCAGGGACGATTCGGTCGTTCTCATGCTCACGGGCTCCGGCCTGAAGGACATGGGGGTCTTTGCCCGCCGTACCGCCGAGGTCATCGACAGCGATCTCCGGAACGTCCGCGGGGACGTTGAAAAAATTCTCGCCTCTTCCCGCTGGGGAAAGGTATAGTGAAAACGATAGCCGGGCCCCGTGCAACGCCGACTTGTGAACCCCGTCAGGTCCGGAAGGAAGCAGCGGTAGCAAGAACCGTCGTGTGCTACGGCAAGCCCGGCTATCCTTATGAAACACCGGGACCATGGTGGAATACGTAGTCCTAGCCAGAAAGTGGAGACCCCAGGTCTTCGAGGACGTGGTCGGGCAGGATCACGTGGTCACGACCCTGCGCAATGCGATCCGCCTGGGCCGCGTGGCCCACGCCTTCCTCTTCAGCGGCCCCCGTGGGGTCGGCAAGACGTCGATCGCGCGCATCCTGGCCAAGGCCCTCAACTGCGAGCAGGGACCCACCGAGAAACCCTGCAACGCCTGCCCGAATTGCCGGGAGATCACGGACGGTTCCTCCATGGACGTCCACGAGATCGACGGCGCGTCCAACCGCGGAATCGACGAGATCCGCGAGCTGAGGGAGAACGTGAAGTTCTCCCCCTCCTCGTCGCGTTACAAGATCTACATCATCGACGAGGTGCACATGCTTACCAAGGAGGCCTTCAACGCCCTGCTGAAGACGCTCGAGGAGCCCCCGCCCCACGTCATCTTCGTCTTCGCCACCACGGAGACCCACAAGATCCCCGCCACGATCCTGTCGCGCTGCCAGCGCTACGAGTTCAAGCGCATCTCCCTCAGGGAGATCACGGCCACCCTGCGCAAGATCGCCGAGGGGGAGGGCATCACGGTGAGCGACCAGGCCCTCACGTGGATCGCCCAGGGCGGCGAGGGGAGCCTGCGCGATTCCCAGAGCATCCTCGACCAGGCCATCTCCTTTGCCGGGACCGACATCCATGACTCCGACGTGGAGGCCCTGCTGGGGATGGGCGACCGGAGGTACCTCCTCGATCTGTCCCGCGCCATCCTGTCGCGGGACGCCGCGGCCTGCCTCCGGACTATCGACGAGGCCTTCTACGCCGGGTCCGACCTGAAAGTTTTCTACGAGCGTCTGCTCACCCATTTCCGAAACCTGCTGCTCGTCAAGATCACGGGCGACGGGGGGGACCTGCTCGAATTGCCCGACCATGAGGCGGCCGAGCTTCGGCGGCAGGCCGCCCCCGCCTCGCAGGAGACGCTGCAGCGGCTGCTCGATGTGCTCATGGCCGGCGAGGAAGAGGTTCGCAGGAGCGTCAACCCCAGGCTCGTCCTGGAATTCACGGTTGTCAAGATGGCCTGGCAGGAACCCCTGATTCCCATCGACGAGATCCTCTCCCGCATGGAGGGGATCGAAAGGCGCCTCGGGCAGGGGCCCGGCGCCCCCCGCCCCGCCCCGGGGAAGCCCTATGTCCCGCCCCCTGAAAGAACGGGGATCGATCGCTCGGCCGACGATCCCGCCGTCAGGGAGCCGTCCCCGCGGGGCGAAGAGGACCGCTGGGGAGAGTTCAAGCAGTTCGTCAAGAGGAAAAACCAGCCCCTGTGGGCGAAAATCGAGCCGGGCAGGCTGGTGGCGTTTGTCGACGGGACCCTGCGGATCGGGTTCCCGAAGGGCTACCTGTTCCTCGACTTCTTCGACGAGAGACCCCAGCGGGAAAAACTCGAGGAGGCGGCCCGGGAGTTCTTCGGTCAGCCCGTGCGCCTGGCCGTGGAAACGGTCGACAACGGGCCCGGCGAGGCCAACGGCCCGAACCAGAACCGCGCCAACCATGCACGCCGGGAGGCCCTGAACCATCCGCTGCTCCAGAAGGTCATGGATGTCTTCGAAGGGGCTGAAGTGCAGGAAGTGATCGTCAAGGAGAAGTGAGAGGGCAAGAAGGCGGAAAGTTCGCTGCCGCGGTAGCGGCAGCGACGAAACAGTCGGGATGGACGAGACAGACCAGATTGGGAGGTAGTCGTTTTGAATTTCCAGAATCTGATGAAGCAGGCGCAGAAGCTTCAGGAGAAAATGGCGAAGGTCCAGGAGGAGCTCGCCTCGAAAACGGTGGAAGCGACCGCCGGCGGCGGGATGGTGACGGCCGTTGTCAACGGCAAGTTCGAGCTTGTGTCGATCCGGATCGAGAAGGACGTCGTAAACCCCGACGACGTGGAGATGCTGCAGGATCTCATCGTGGCGGCGGTGAGCGAAGGGGTGCGCAAGGCCCAGGAGATGGCCTCGGCGGAGATGGCGAAGGTCACCGGCGGGATGAAGCTGCCCGGGATGATGTGAGAGGGCTCCTGCCATGACGGGATACGCAGCGCCCATCCAGCGACTCATCCAGGAACTCGGCCGCCTGCCGGGCATCGGGGAGAAGACGGCCACGCGCCTCGCCATGTTCATCCTGAGAGGGTCCGACGAGGAGGCGAAGAAGCTCGCCGAGAGCATCGTCGAGGTGAAGGAAAAGATCCGTTTCTGCTCGGTCTGCTTCAACCTGGCCGAGGGCGAACTCTGTTCGATCTGCAGCGACCCGGTCCGGGACCGGGAGCGCATCTGCGTCGTCGAGGACCCGGACTCGCTCACCGCCATCGAGGAGAGCGGCTGTTTCCGGGGCACCTATCATGTCCTCCACGGGGCCCTGGCTCCCCTGGACGGGATCGGCCCGGACCAGATCCGGATCCGCGAGCTTGGCGAGCGCCTGGAGCGCGGCGGCATCCGCGAGGTCATCGTAGCCACCAACCCCAGCGTCCAGGGGGAATCGACGGCCCTGCTGATCATGCGGCTACTCAGGGGAAAGGGGGTCGAGGTCACGCGGATCGCCCTCGGGGTCCCCGTGGGCGGCGATTTGCGCTACACGGACAAGATGACGCTGGCCAAGGCGATGGAACACCGGAGGGGGATGTGATCGGCTGAATCAAATCCCCCTTGCTCCCCCTTTATAAAAGGAGGAAAGAGGGGGATCTTTCTATCTATTTGCGAAGAGGAACATCCCGCTCGCCTTGCGTTTCGCAGGATTCATTTTTCTCCTGGCCCAGGTTTTTCCGGATCAGGGCCACCCCCAGCCGGGTCAGCACGATCGCGAAGATGAACCTCAGGGTCTGCTCCGGAAGGTAGTTGGCGACAACGCCCCCCAGGAAGGCCCCGAAGAGGATTCCGGACGCAAGGCCCGGCAGGATGGCCGCCTCGACGTTGCCGCGGCGCCAGTGGGCCCATGCCCCGACGGCCGCCGCCGGCACCATGCTCAGCAGGGAACTTCCCTGGGCGATGTGCTGGCTCATACCGACGAAGATCACCATCCCCGCAATCAGGAAAGCCCCGCCGCCGACGCCCAGCAGCCCCGCGATGAATCCCGTCGCGAGGCCCGTGGCCGCAAGGGCGGCAGCGGCAGCCCAGCCGGTGAGCGAAAAGACGGCCAGGAATTCCAGATAGGGTTTCACGACAAGAAGGAAGGCAGTCGCCACCAGGATGCACCCGAAGTGCCGCTTCAGCCTCCATTCGGGCAGGACCGAACAGTAATGGGCGCCCATCCGGGCCGTGGCGGACGCCGTGACGGCCAGGATAAGGGCAGCACCGTAGTCGACGCTCCCCTCCAGGGCATAGGCGAAAGCCCCGGACAAACCGCCCACGACAACGACGGCAAGGCTCGTGCCGTGGGCGCGGGCCTGCGCAAGGGCCATAAACCGGGTCATCAGAGGGACCATGACCACCCCGCCGCCCAGCCCCACGAGGCCTCCGAAGATCCCGGCAATCAAACCAATGAGGAAGCTCATCCCGTTTCTCCGGCCAGAGGGGAAAAGGTAACACAAAACAGGGTCTTATATCCACTCCGGAGTGCTGTTCCCCCACGTCGGCACGCGCGTCAAGGGGCGAAAAACATATGGAAAGTTGGCAATTTGATATTGACAGGCAATCCCGATTCGGATATGGGAAATTTTCTGTAATATTTAATTCCGCCCATCCCTTTTTACTGACGACGCAAATCTTTCCGGGGGAGAATCACCGATGATCGAGATCCGATGGCATGGAAGAGGCGGCCAGGGTGCCGTTACGTCCGTTGAAATGATCGCCCTGGCGGCGATCGAGGCGGGGAAATATGCCCAGGGGTTCCCGGCATTCGGGCCGGAGCGCCGCGGCGCTCCCGTCATGGCCTTCAACCGCATATCCGACAAGCCCATCAAGATCCGTTCGGGGATCTATCAGCCCGATGTGGTCGTCGTCCTCGACCCCAGCCTCGTGGGCCTTGTTCCCGTCACCGACGGGCTCAAGCCCGGGGGAATCCTGATCATCAACACGTCCAAGTCCCCTGAGGAGATTCGCAAGAAGCTGAATTACAAGGGGAAGCTGTTCACCGTCGATGCAACCCGCATCGCCCGCGAAGAGCTTGGCGTACCGATCACGAACACGACCATGCTCGGGGCCGTCCTCAAGGCGACGGGGGTACTCGGCCTGACCTCCCTGAAGTCTCCCTTGGAGCACCGTTTCGGCCGCGTGGCCTCGAAGAACATGTCCGCCATGAAGCGGGCGTTCAATGAACTCAAAATCGCCAAAGCCGCCTGACAGACAAGAGGTTCCGATATGGCAAAGAAAAAGACAGAGCAGAAGAAGTGGCCCGAGAAGTGGCATGAGCTCAACCCCGGCTGCATGGTCTTCGCCGCGGGAAACGCCGCAAACTACAAGACCGGAAGCTGGAAGTCCCAGCATCCCGTTTGGGACAATTCCAAGTGCATCAAGTGCGGGATCTGCTACATCTTCTGCCCCGAAGGGTGCATTCAGGAGACGCAGGACGGCTTCTACGAAGCGAATCTGGACTACTGCAAGGGCTGCGGGATCTGCGCCCATGAGTGCTGGCCCGGCGCCATCGTGATGCGCGAGGAGGAGGAGTAAGATGGGAAAACGCGTTGGAATGGAAGTGGCCATTGCGGCGGCCGAGGCCGTTGCGCTCTGTAATATCGATGTGGCGGCCGTCTACCCGATCACGCCGCAGTCCCACATCGCCGAGCACATGGCGGATATCATCCACGACGGCCGCATCGACGCCGAGTTCATCACCGTCGAGAGCGAGCACTCCGCCATCAGCGCCCTGGCCGGCGCGTCGGCGGCCGGGGCCCGTGCCTACACGGCGACGAGTTCCCAGGGTCTCATGCTGATGCACGAAATCCTGCCCATCGTGTCCGCCATGCGGCTTCCCGTCTGCATGGCCAACGCCAACCGCGCCGTCTCGGGGCCGCTGAACATCTGGAACGACCACACGGATATCATGCCCCAGCGGGACAGCGGCTGGATCTGCCTCTTCACCGAAAACGGCCAGGAGGCGATCGACCTGTCGATCATGTCCTTCAAGATCGCCGAGGACCCCGAGGTGATGCTGCCCTGTGTCGTAAACATCGACGGCTTCCAGCTCACCCACATGATCGAGCCCCTCGAGTTCCCCAGCCAGGCCGAGGTGGCGAAATTCCTGCCGCCGAGAAAGCCCTTCGCGCAGCTCCATCCGGACAACCCGATCTCCATGGGCTGCTTCGCCATGCCCGACACCTACGCGGAGACCGTGAAGGCCAAGGAGGAAGCCCTGCGGGGCTCCAAGAAGGTCGTCACGAGGGTCTTTGCCGAGTGGGCCAAGCGCTTCGGACGCAAGTACAACGTCGTCGAGACATACAGGGCCAAGGACGCCGACACCCTCATGCTCACCATGGGCTCGATGGGCGAGACGGCGGCCACCGCCGTGGACGAGATGAGGAAAGCGGGCCGCAAGGTAGGGCTCGTGAAGCTGCGCCTCTGGAGGCCCTTTCCGGTCGAGGAGATCAAGGCCGCCGTCGCGGGCTGCAAGACCCTCATCGTCATGGACCGCGCGATCTCCACGGGCGGCGCAGGGGGCCCCGTGGCCACGGACGTCAAGTCGATCCTGTACGGCGAGAAGAAACGGCCCAGGATCCTCAACGTCATCGCGGGACTCGGCGGGCGGGACCTGACCGTGGGGGATTTCGTGAACATGTTCGACCTGGCCAAGAAGAAAAAAGACGAACCCTTCGAATTTTACGGAGTGAGGGAATAATGAACCAAGTGCAGAATTTCGAGATCTTTGCGCCGAAGCTCGTCGACCGGAAGGAATACTTCAGCGCCGGCCACCGGGCCTGCCAGGGCTGCGGCGAGGTGCTCGCGCTTCGTCATATCCTCAAGGCCCTCGGCGACGACGTGGTCGTGGCCAACGCCACGGGCTGCATGGAGATCATCTCCTCGGGCTACCCCCAGTCGGCCTGGGAGGTCCCCTACGTCCACGTCGCCTTCGAGAACGCCGCAGCCGTCGGCTCCGGTGTGGAAGCGGCGCTCAAGGCCCTCCGGCGAAAGGGCCGGATCGCCGACCGCTACGTGAAGACCATCGCCGTGGCGGGCGACGGCGGAACCTGCGACATCGGCCTGCAGGCCCTCTCTGGCGCCATGGAGCGCGGCCACGACATGATCTTCTTCTGCCTCGACAACGAGGCCTACATGAACACGGGCATTCAGCGCTCGAGCGCCACCCCCTTCATGGCGGCCACGACGACCTCACCCGCGGGCGAGGCCATTCCCGGCCAGCGGACGTGGAAGAAGAACGTTCCCGAGATCATGGTGGCCCACAAGGTGCCCTACGTGGCCACGGCTTGCCCGAGCTACCCCATCGACCTGATCAACAAGGTGAAGAAGGCCGCGGCCGTGAGGGGGCCGGCCTACATCCACGTCTTCTCCATGTGCCCCACGGGCTGGCGCTGCGCCTCGGAGATCACCATCAAGATGGGGCGTCTCGCCGTCGAGACGGGGGTCTTCCCCCTGTACGAAGTCGAGAACGGGAAGTACCGGCTCACCATGGAGGTTCCCGAGAAGCTCCGACCCGTCGAGGACTACCTGAAACTGCAGGGGCGGTTCCGCCATTTGACGCCTGCCGATATCGAGAAAATCCAGAAGCAGGTCCACCGGGAGTGGGAGATCCTCCTGAACAAGGTCGAGTGCCTGCAGCCCTGGTAAGGTTCCGCGACACGGGACGAAAACAGACAACGGAAAGATAGGGTGACAGGGAATGAGTGCAGTATCCTTCAGCAGCTGGAATGGAAAGATCATCGACAACCGGAACGGGAAACCTGCAAAGGCCCTCGGCCCAGGGGTTCCCACCATGCTGGGCGACAAGTCCTTCACGGCCCTCATGGGGTGGAACGGCATGGTCGTTTCGGACGCCGCCGCCAACATCCCGTCCCTGGCTCTCGGGTACCTCAGGGAGGCGAGGAAGCTCTCCTGCGGGGAGTGCTCCGTCTGCAGCATCGGCATCGACCGCTTGATCGGGCTGATCGACGGGCTGATCGCCGGGAGGGGCAAGAAACAGGACATCTCCGAGATCGAGCGCATCGCCAGGGGGGTCATGGAACTCTCCAAGTGCAACTTCGGCCGCGCCTCAGCCGTCACCCCCGTGTATGACGCCGTCCGTCACTACAGGGACGACTTTCTCGCCCTCACCGCAGGCAGGAAGGGCACAACGCGGCCCTACAGGGTGGCCGTCACCGCGCCCTGCATCGAGGCCTGCCCGGCCCGGTTGGACATTCCCGGCTACATCGAGCTCATCCGGAACAACAAGTTCGGCGAATCCCTCGACCTGATCCGCAAGCGCTGCATCCTCCCCGGCGTCATCGGCCGGGCATGCACGCACCCCTGCGAAGAGGCCTGCGTTCGCAACGGCATCGACAAGACCCTGGCCATCCGCCTGCTGAAGCGGGCGGCGGCCGACAACGACCTGGCATCGGGGGGGAGCGCCCTGAAGAAGCCTGCCGCCGAGAGGCCGGAGAAGGTCGCCATCGTAGGCGCCGGGCCCGCCGGGCTTGCCGCGGCCTACCATCTCCGCAGAATGGGATACCAGGTAACGATTTTCGAGGCCCTTCCCAAGGGGGGCGGCATGGCCGCCGTGGGGATTCCCGACTACCGGCTGCCCAAGGGCGTCCTCGAGCACGAGGTAGAGCTCATCCGCAACCTCGGGGCCGACATCCAGTACAACCGGAAAGTCACGAAGCTCGACATGGACGAGCTGACGGCCCAGGGCTTCAAGGCCATCTTCCTGGGCGTGGGGGCCCATGAAGGGACCAAGATGGGCTGCAAGGGGGAGGATGCCGGCTACGAGGGCTTCGTCGACGGCGCCGTGTTCCTCCGGGAGCTGGCCCTCGGAAGGCCCGTCGAGCCGACAGGAAAGGTTGTGATCGTCGGCGGCGGCAACGTGGCCATGGACTGCGCCCGCAGCTGCGCGCGCCTGGGGTTCAAGGACGTGGAGATCCTGTATCGACGCACCCGAAAAGAGATGCCCGCCCGTGCCGAGGAGGTCGATGAGGCCCTCGAGGAGGGGGTCAAGATCCGATACCTCGTGGCCCCCGTGAGCGTGCTGGCCGACGGGAACAGGGTGAAGGGCTTGGAGTGCATCCGGATGAAACTGGGCGAGCCCGATTCGAGCGGAAGGCGGCGCCCCGTCCCGGTGAAGGGCTCCGAGTTCAAGGTAAAGGCGGACCTGGTCATTGCCGCCATCGGCCAGAAGCCGGACCTCGGGTTCGCCAGGGACGTGATCCAGGTGACGGGCTGGGGAACCATCGAGGTGAACCCCGAGACGCTGAGAACCAACCTCGAGGGCGTCTTCGCCGGCGGCGACTGCGTCACCGGACCGGCCACCCTGATCGAGGCCCTCGATGCGGGCAACAGGGTCGCCCGCAGCATCGACGCCTACCTCCAGGGGCGGACCCTCGAACCCGAGGTGAGCTTCAAGGGCATCGATGTCAAGGCCCAGCGAGCCGAGGGCTTCATCGGCGCCTGTCCGCAGGAGCCGGTGAACCTGCTCGACCCGAAGGAGCGGGTGAAGAGCTTCGCCGAGGTCGAGGGGCCCTTCAGCAATGCGGCGGCCATGAAGGAAGCGAATCGCTGCCTGCGCTGCTACCGGCTGGTGGTATGGGAATAATCTGGTCCATCTCGTCTATCTGGTCTATTTGGTCTGTTTCGTCGAAAGATAAGACTGAAGAGACCGAATAGACGGAACGACTGAATAGACTTCTACAGAGGGGAGTTTCGATGCTGAATGTCACGATCGATGGCAAGAAGGTGGAAGCGAAAGACGGGACGACGATCCTGAGGACCTGCCAGGAGAATCACATCCCCATCCCGACGCTGTGCTTCCACAAGGACCTCATGCCCTTCGGGGCCTGCCGCCTCTGCGTCGTGGAGGTCAAGGTCAACGGAAAGTGGCAGCTCACGACCTCCTGCGATGCGGCCTTGAAGAACAAGATGGAGGTTCGGACGAATTCCGAAAAGGTCAAGGAGAGCCGCAAGCTCGCCGCAGAGCTTCTGTACTACAAGTACCCCTCGACAAAGGCCGTCCGCGACGCGGCGAAAAGCCTCGGGGTGGAGGTTGCGGAGGGCGAGCCCAAGGGAAACGACTGCATCCTCTGCGGCCTCTGCACGCGGACCTGCCACGAGATCGTCGGTGTCGACGCCCTCAAGTTCGTCGATCGGGGCCTGGGGCGCAACCTGGCCGAGCCCAGGATCGAGTACATCGCCGATGCCTGCATCGGATGCGGCTCCTGCGCCTACGTGTGCCCTACGGGATTCGTGAAGATGGAGTCCTCCGGGGACCGCCGGGTGATCTGGGACAA
Organism: Syntrophaceae bacterium PtaB.Bin038; assembly: GCA_002067855.1. Lineage (GTDB taxonomy): Bacteria > Desulfobacterota > Syntrophia > Syntrophales > UBA2192 > UBA2192. The sequence goes on along the minus strand of MVQS01000104.1, from coordinate 3,321 downwards.
GTCCTTCAAGATGGTGGCCTGCGAGACGTGCGGCCGGTACTTCGCCCCCGAGGACCAGCTCAAGTGGATCAGCAAGAAGACGGGGGTACCCATGAGCGAGCTCCTCGTCTGCACGAGCTGCAAGTAGGCGGAACCCCCGACTGGGTGACCGAAAAGACCGCTCTTGACAAGGGGCGGTCTTTCCATTAATATCCGGTTTCCGATTTTTGCACCGACTCATTCCCCGGTAGCTCAGTCGGTAGAGCAGCTGGCTGTTAACCAGCGGGTCACATGTTCGAGTCATGTCCGGGGAGCCAAATTTAATCCGCTGAACTTCAGCGGTTCTCGTTTAACGCAAGACCCCGTGGGGTGATCCCCTCGGGGTCTCGTCGTTTCCGGCGTGCCCACGCCGACTTACGCCCGCCCGCACATTTACCCTGATTCTCCGTTTCGAAGCCCGCAGTCCGGGGACTGGGTGCAACCCTGGGGGTTGGGCGCGCTCTCTGAAAATGTCCTTTCGAATTCTACCGTTTTCCGTTTTTCGACCCGCCTTGGTTGACAGCCCGGCTGCAAACGGACACCCGCTTCGACATTTCGAACCCCTCGGTAGGTTTCATGGCTATGATAATCCTTTGTGTGTCCTCACGTTAAGCGCCTTCCATTCGAGCAGCGGCTGAGATTGTATGCGCCGTTGAAGAGATTCGTCGGAGGTCAAAAGCGTGGGGTCGATCACTCCTCGGTCCAGCAGCAGGTCCAAGAAATTACGTTCGGAGTCCGTGAAGGGCAATACTACGGATAGACCTTCGCGGCATTCCCTTACAAGTCGCGCCCCGTATTCGGCTGGTTCCGCTTGGACCTCGGCCGCATTGACGCGCAGCATAGGGACCAACTGCCTGGCCAAATCCATGGCGTCGAAGTCCACATCGTCCAATGAGATCGTCCTCCAGTCCTTTTTGTTCATCGCGCCGTACACCACGAATCCGATACGAAGGCGGTGGGAGTCGAGGTTTTCCATTCGGAGAATCCAATGGCTGTCGAACAGGTCCCGCGCCTGTCTGCGCGCCAACAACGCCGCGAGCTTACCGGCCGCCAGTTCATGGCGATCCATCACGGGGATGCCCATGGCCTGCCAAGTCCCGACAGGATGAGAGTCGCGGGTCGTCACCGGCCATAACGGGACACGGAACATGAAATTGATGTCCACTTCGAGGTTCCCGCTCCGGCCGGGGGCGCTCTCATACCGCAACGACCACTTGCCTCCGGCGTGTTCTTCAGGCATCCGCCTGACGATGAAGCCCTCCCGAGCGAAGACCGCTTGAACAGCCTGCTCGACCTTGGGACGCTCGGCGAGCATGCCGTCACGATCTTCGGCTCCCACGTAGTTCAGATCGATATCCACGGAGAGCCGGCGAACATCGAAGACAAAAAGATTTAAGGCCGTTCCACCCTTGAGGACCAACTTTCCTTTGAGGAAAGGATGGCTTTGCATGGCATCGAGCAGCCCGAGCAGGTGAGCGACCTTTTCGAGCACATCCGGCCTGAAGCCCGTTGCTTGCGCTTCGGCGGCCAGCTTCTCCGGTGAGATTCTCATAGCACTTCCCCCCAAGAGCGTTCGAGCACTTCCCGTGGAACCACCAGGTTCCATTTCGACACGAGGCGACCGGATGTCCGCTTGGCGCGGTCCAGATAATGCGGTTGCCGGGGCCGTAGCTCGTGAAGCGCCTTGAGATGACGGTCCTCCACCATCAACGGTTCGCGGTGCTGTTCGAGAAAGAACCCGACCTTTGCCCCGGTGGTCGCGTTTCCGAGCAGGAGCGCGTACTCCACGACCTTGTCGAGGTCGAAGAACTCGACCGACTCCAGCGACCGCCAGATTTCCTCCCAACTACCCGAAAGGTCCGGACGATCCAGAACGTCCACTAAAGACCGCTCCAGACTCGCGACCCGCAACTCCATGCCGGCGCGCTCGGCGGTCGAAACGCCGACGTGGACTTTTCCCGCGCGGATGAGAGCCATTGGAAACTTCGTCCCCCGGAAAACATGAGAGCGGAACGCCAGAGGAGCAAGCGGGCGGGATGCAGAGTAAGTGACGTGTGTATAAACCGAGTAAGCCTTTCCGTGGAACTCCAGCGCCGTATGGTGCGACAGCACCGCATCCGGCGTCAGCTTCGCGGCGATGAGGAACGGATCGATCGGATACGAGTCCGTATCGGCGCCCGCCGGGATGACGGCGTACAACCCGCGGCGTACCCGAATGACGCGTCCGGCCCTCCGGTGGTACGCCAGGAGTGCCTCCTGCGCCCGAGCGCCGACTTCACTATGGGTTGACAGATGTTTGGCCAACTCCTCTCCGGTGAAAACCGGGTGCTTTCGGAAAAACGCATCATGTTTCATCGTTGGTATCCTTGACTTGATTTCATGTTACCCACAGTAATATTATGGGATTCGAGTAATATTATCAAGTACAAAGCCTGGGATTACTGACGTCGTCACGCGAAAACCATCTTAAATTATGGGTTTTGCGTACTAGCGTCAATCGCGAACAACCCGCCAGCCGACGTTCCTTCCCGGCCTCCGGCGTTTTCGGGGGAAGAGACCGGCGGGACGCAAGAAGGCGCGTCATGAGAGTGCCGATTCGAAACACCGCTCTCAATGGGCAGCCGCTGGAAGGTGACGGCGAAATCTTGATCGGGGAGACGGTAACCGAGGTGGTTCAAGCTATGAAGGGAGTCACCCTTTTTCCCGACCAGCGGGACCTCGAGGATTACATCGACATGGTCCTGCGCAACGCCAAGATGCTGTCCGTCGTCGAGCTTACGGTCCGGGGCGACACGCCCGAGAAAAAGGCCGCATCCTTCCTCGACGCCCTGATCAAACACGGCCATGCCGAGGTGCAGGACGACAAATCGGCCCGGATACCGATTCCTGCCATTGTGTGGCGGGGCATCGACGCGGTCCGGCTCTCGGGGTTGACCAACATGCTCGACCGGCCGGTCGTCGCCCGGCTGGCCGGGGAGCTCGGATATCCCGATGCCGCGCGCTGGATCGAGGAGCATCCGAAGGAATATGCCGAGGGCGTCTTCCGCGGGTTCATCGTCGATCCGCAGGGAGGGAAATCCTGATGTGCGGGCTCGCGGGAGTCATCTTCGGAAATAAGCGGCGACGCGCCGAGGAGCGGGAGTATCTCGCCTGGCTCTTCACCCGCCTGCTTGTATTGAGCGAGGAGCGCGGACCACACGCCACCGGCGCGGCATGGCTCGACACCGACGGCGGTCACCGGCTCTTCAAGCGGCCGGTGACGGCCGAGCGGTTCGTCACGGACAAGGCCTTCGCCGAACTCCT
>MVQS01000103.1 GCA_002067855.1 Syntrophaceae bacterium PtaB.Bin038 | reverse complement strand
CGGGTCGACGACGGCCCTGATGTTCTCGAGCCACTCCTCCTTGAAGGGGGCCCAGGCCGTGTCGACCAGGACGGTTTTCTCGTCCCGGATGAGGTAGGAATTGTAGGTGGATCCCCGGTGGGTCGACAGCTCGTGGCCGTGGAATTTCCGCAGGCCCCAGTCGACGATGCCCACCCAGTAGACGCCCTTCATCAGTTCCGTCACCATTCAACACCTCCCGATGCGGATGCGCGTTTCTTTTCGCCGTGACCCTATTGTATCCATCGGGGGCACCGAAATAAAGGGGCAAAGCGCAGCAGCCCTCATGTCGCCCCCCGTCGATAAAATCACTTGACATCCGGCCCCGGCTGTATTAGTGTTCACCCCGACCTGGCGGCGACAGATAGCGAACCGTCAGGGTGCAGTAAAAGTTAGGGGACACGCAGTTTGAGGTTTGAGGTTGTTTGCCACCACACTCGCACGGGTCTGGTGGTTTTTTACTTTCTGCCAAAGCTGACATCCGACTTTTACGGGAAAATCTGAGAAAGGAGGATGGAAGCGATGTCGGAAGGTACCGTGAAGTGGTTCAACGAGCAGAAAGGCTTCGGGTTCATTCAGATGGACGACGGTGGCGATATTTTCGTCCACTACAGCGCCATTCAGACCCGGGGCTTCCGTACCCTGCGCGAAGGCCAGCGCGTGAGCTTTGAAGTCACGGAAGGACAGAAGGGCCCCGCCGCCGCGAACGTGCAGGTTCTGTAAAACGGCACTCATCCATCGGAGAAGGGCACCTCGGTGCGCATCGAGGTGCCCTTCTTTTCGTTTTCCTCGAGGGGCGCCATGCGCCCCGAAAAGCGTGCATCATGAGAAAAAACACCATCCGGAATATCGCCATCATCGCCCACGTCGACCACGGCAAGACGACCCTCGTCGACGGCATGCTCCGGCAGAGCGGCATCTTCCGGGCCAACCAGGAGGTGGTGGACCGCGTCATGGACTCGATGGACCTCGAGCGGGAGCGGGGCATCACGATCATGGCGAAGAACACCGCCGTCTGGTACGGCTCGACGAAGATCAACATCATGGACACGCCGGGGCACGCCGACTTCGGCGGCGAGGTCGAGCGCAGCCTCAACCTCGTGGACGGCGCGATCCTGCTGGTCGACGCAAGCGAGGGTCCCCTGCCCCAGACGCGTTTCGTGCTCAAGAAGGCCCTGGCGAAATCCCTGCCCGTCATCCTCGTCATCAACAAGATCGACCGGGGCGACGCGCGCATCGATGCCGTCGTGAGCGAGGTCTACGACCTCTTCATCGACCTCGATGCCGACGAGGAGCAGATCGAGTTCCCGATCCTCTACACGAACGCCAAGAAGGGCGTCGCCCACCTCAAGCCGGGTGACGGCTCAACGGACCTGCGGCCCCTCTTCGAGACGATCCTCGCGCGAATCCCCGGGCCCGAGGGCGACGATGACGGCGTGCCGCAGTTTCTCGTGACGAACCTCGACTACGACTCCTACGTGGGCCAGATCGGGATCGGCCGCATGATGAGCGGGCGCCTCGAGATCAACCGTGCCTACACCCTCTGCGGCCGGGACCACAACGTGCCGGGCGTCCGGTTCTCCGCCCTGTATTCCTTCCACGGCCTCGCGAAGAAGCAGACCGACCGGGTGGAGGCGGGCGACATCATCGCCGTGGCCGGCGTGGAGGGGATTAGCATCGGCGACACGATCACGGACCTCGAGAACCCGCAGCCCCTGCCGCGCATCCGCGTCGACGAGCCGACGGTCTCCATGGTCTTCTACGTCAACAACGGCCCCTTCGCCGGACGTGAGGGCAAGTACCTCACCTCCCGCCACCTGAAGGACCGGCTCGAGCGGGAGGCCCTTCGCAACATCGCCATCCGGGTGAAGCCCGTGCCCGACCGGGCGGACGCCTTCGAGGTGTGCGGCCGGGGCGAGCTGCAGATGGCCATCCTCATCGAGACCATGCGCCGGGAGGGCTACGAGTTCATGGTCTCCCGCCCCACGGCCCTCACGAAACGGGAAGACGGGACGCTCCTGGAGCCCGTGGAGCGGCTGTTCCTCGACGTCCCGGAGGAGTTCACCGGGGTGGTGACGGAGAAGATCTCGTCGCGCAAGGGTCGGATGATGAACCTCGTCAACCATGGCAGCGGCCGCGTAACCCTCGAGTTCCTGGTCCCCGCCCGGGGACTCATCGGCTTCCGAAGCCACTTCCTCACCGACACGAAGGGCGCCGGTGTCATGAACACCCTCTTCGAGGGATACGACGCCTGGGCCGGTCCCATCCCGCAGCGCGCCAGCGGCACGCTGGTTGCCGACCGCGTGGGGAAGGTGACGGCATACGCGAGCCTGGCCATGGCGGACCGGGGCGAGCTGTTCGTCAAGGTGGGCACCGAGGTCTACGGCGGCATGATCGTCGGGGAGCGCAACCGTGCGGGCGATCTCGACGTGAACATCGTCAAGGAAAAGAAGCTCTCCAACGTCCGCAGCTCCACGGCCGAGGCGACGGTGACCCTGCGGCCCCCGAGGCTGCTGTCGCTGGACCAGTCCATCGAGTTCATCGCCGAGGACGAGCTCGTCGAGGTCACACCCGAGAGCATCCGCCTGCGCAAGATGGAGCTCGACGCCGGCAAGCGCCTGTCCATGAAGCGCAGGGAAGGCCGCATGGCCGAATCGGACTCCTGATCAGAAGGTAAGAGGGTCGGACCTTCTTACCCTCTCTTTCTCATGCACTGAACAACCGGTCGGAAACCGAACCCTTGTGAAAGGTAGCCACATTCATGTTTGTCTCCATCATCGGCGCGCCGCAATCCGGGAAAACGACGTTCTTCAACGCCCTGAAGGGCGCAAACGGCAGCGGGAACGGCAACGGGCAGCCCTCCATCCGCATCGAGGTGCCCGATGCGAGGGTCGACGCGCTGGCGAAGCTCTTCAACCCCCGCAAGACGACCTACTCCCGCCTCGACGTGGCCGACACGGTGGCGATCCGCGAGGGCGAGCTGAAAAACGAGACGCTCGATGCCAAGTCGCTTCAGCAGATCCGGCACAGTGATGCCGTCCTCGTGGTGCTGCGCCACTTCGACAACGGGAGTGCGGCCGACCCCGTCGGGGATTTCCAGCGCATCCGGGAGGAGTTCATCCTGGCCGACATGGTCCAGACCGAGGGGCGCCTGGAGCGGCTGCGCAAACGGAACGCCCTCAAGCCCCAGCCCGCCCTGCAGCAGGAGCAGGCCCTGCTCGAGCGATGCCTCGCCCACCTCGAGTCGGGGGCGACCCTGGCGACCCTGGAGCTGTCCGGCGAGGACGACAAGAGGATCCGCGGGTTTCTGTACCTTTCCCGCAAGCCGATGATGATCGTCGTCAACTGCACCGAGCAAAAGGTCGCCGAGGCGGAGACCCTCGCCTCGCAGCTCCGGGAAAGGCTTCCTGGACACATCCCCGTGGTGGCGGCCTGCGGGCAGCTCGAGGCGGAGCTGGCCGCCATGGCGCCCGAGGAGCAGGGCGCATTCATGGCCGGATACGGCATCGCCGAGTCGCTGCGCGGCCGGATCATCCGGCTGGCCTACGACACCCTCGGCCTCATCTCCTTTCTCACCGTGGGCGAGGACGAGTGCCGCGCCTGGCCCATCCGCCGGGGCATGAGCGCCCAGGAGGCGGCGGGGACGATCCACACGGACCTCGCCCGGACGTTCATCCGGGCCGAGACGGTTTCCTACGAGGACTTCATCCGCCTCGAGGGCTTTGCGGGATGCAAGAAGGCGGGGGTGTGGCGCCTCGAGGGCAAGAACTACGTCGTGCAGGACGGGGACATCCTGTCCATCCGGGCGGGGGGCTGATAAACAGAAGGGTTCAGGGTGCAGGGGTCGGGGAACAGGCGATAAATGCAGGCGTCAGCGCCGCGAAGGGTTGACTCCGGGGAACATCGTTCTTATCTTTCCTCCATGGACGTCCTGCGGATCCTCTTCAACATCCTTCTCTTCACCGCCTCGCTCTTCGCGGCGGCGCTTGCCGTCGAGAAGATCTACGCGGGCCGATGGAAGTGGGCGGCCTTTGCCGTCCTGATGGGTTTCATCCTCGGGTTTGCCCTTGTGCCCGGGGCCCTCATCGGCGTCCTCGAGGCCCTGCCCGGCGGGTTCTCCGCCGCCAACGCGGCGATTCTCGTCCTGGGAGGGGTTGCGGCGGGGTTTCTCGCCACGGGCGTTTGAATCGTCTTCCGCATTCTTCAGGAGGTCTTCCTGAAGCTCTTCCCCCGATAAGCAACATCGGCAGGTTCCAGGGACGGGTCCAATACCGTCGACAGGGGATTCCTGTTACCTGTTCCCCGTTGTCTTCCGGGCCAGTTCCCTCGACTCGGTGGGTCCGATGATCGCCCCGTCGATTTCCAGGTCGCTCTTGATGCGCCGGGCGCCTTCCTCGGCCGCTTTCCTGCTCGCGTAGGGTCCGGCCAGGACCTGGTAGCGGTTCCCCTTCTGCACCACGAGGGCCGGGATCTGAGGGCCCTGGTGGTTGAGGACGGCCGCCAGCCGCTTCGCGTTGTCCTCCCCGATGGTCTCGTCGGCGCGGACGTACCAGGCCCCGGGCCTGAACGCGGGGCTCCGCGGCTGGCCCGTCAGCCGGGCGGGCCGCTCGATTTCCGCGGCGCCGGCGAGCATGCCCTGGAGCCCGCCTCCACCCTCCAGGATCGGGACGGGGACCCCCCGGGCCTGCGTCACCGTCTCCTCCACCCGTTTCCAGTCCACGCGCAGCCTCTCCTTCTTCTCGATGTCCTTGAGCCGTGCGTGGAGTTTCTTCTTCACGTCGGCGGCGCTCAGCTCCTCCTGGGGGGCGTGCGCCTCCAGGTAGAGCATGCCGCCCGCGCGGCCGACCAGGTAGGGCTGGTTCACGATGTGCACGGGGGTCTTCACCGGGACGGCCTGGTAGAGCTTCTCCATGTCTTCCGGGTAGAGCCGGAGGCAGCCGTTTGTGGCCCTCAGGCCGATGCTGTAGGGCTTGTTGGTTCCGTGGATCACGTAGCTCGTGCGGCTCAGGTAGAGCGCGTACTCCCCGAGCGGGTTGTCGGGGCCCGGCGGCACCTCGGCGGGCAGCGGGTCGCCCCTCTTCGCGTGGTCCCTGCGGATCGAGGCGGGCACGTGCCACGTCGGCCGGACGGCCTTGCGCTCCACGTGCATCTCGCCCATGGGCGTGGAGCGGCCCTCTTCGCCGATGCCGACGGGATAGCTCGCGATCGCCCGGCCCTTCCCCCGGTAGTGGAAGAGCCGCATGGAGGCCAGGTTGATCACGAGACCCTGCCGCGGGGCATCGGGCAGGATGAACATCCGGGGCAGCACGACGCGGCTTCCGGCCGGGGGCGCCCAGACATCGACATCCGGGTTGGCCGCCCTGACGGCATCGTGACCCAGGCCGAAGTGCCTTGCCACATCCGGGAGCGTGTCGCCCTCCCCGGTGCGCACCACGGCGAGGCTGCCGATCATCTGATCGCTCTTCGGGGGGGCCGCGACCTGCCGCTCGCCGCTCCTATCCGGCCGATCGGCCGACGGCCCGGGCCCGAGGATCCTCCATTTCGGCGGCGCCGCGCAGGCGTGCATCAGCAGGGCGACCGAGGCCAGAACGGCAAGCCGCATTCCGATCGTTCCGCGCGCAGACATGGGGTTCTCAAAATCCTTTCCTGCCCGGAGGCGTCCGCCTTCCGGACCAGAGTGATATGCGGCGCAAGGGGCGGCGGGGCGACCCTCCGGGGGGCTCACCCGCCGGACAACGTGAACCGCCACTTGCAGAAACGCTCCGGCGGGTGAGGATCCGGCGGCGCGTGGAGACACTCCACCCGGATGCGCTCGTCGATGACGCTGGCGAAGTTGCCGAATTCCCCCCGGTGCATCTCCTTGCAGGAAAACTCCGGCAGCCCCCGGGCAATCCGTGCAACCTGCGGCGCGCAGCGCGGCACCGTGATGAGGACCTCGCCCTCCCGTTCCTCGATGTCATACCCGATGAGGATCGTCCAGGGGAAATAGCGGAGGCCCTGCACGAAGCCCGAGAGCCCCTTGCCGATGCCGAAGCGTTTCACGAGATCGCGGGCCGCCAGCTCGGCCGACTTGTGCCAGACGCGCTCGTTGATGCCCTCGGCAGCGGCCTGATCGAACCGCTCCTGCACGAAGAGAAACCAGAACCCGTCGATGACGCGGTAGTGCCAGAGCAGGAATTCCACATAGGAACGCAGCTCCGCGGGGCCCATCCTGTCGAGCAGCTTCACGTCCATCCCGCCTCACCTCAGGTTCCGGGCCCGCTCCTGCAGGGCCCGATCTTCCGGATCCGTCGCTTCGATGACGATGCCGTGGGGAACCGGCCTGCCCTGCCGGTCGACGTGGACAAAACTGATGAACCCGTCGAGGAGGAATTCGTCGCTCCTGTTGTCCACCACCTTCACGTAGGAAACAAGCCGGGTCTTGCCGGCGAGAGCGACCTTGCTCTCGAACCGCACGATGGCGCCGTTATGGATCGGTTTGAGGAAGAGCATCCCGTGGATGTTCAGGCATACGATGTTCTCGGGGTTCGTCAGGCTGGCGGCGGCGATGAACCCCGACTCGACGAACCACATGGCGGTCCTGCCCGCAAAGAGCGTGCCGTGATGGTTGAGGTCCTCGCTCTTCACGAGCCTGCAGATGCTGTGCGTGCGCATGTTCATCTCTTCACTCCTTCATTTTCAGTTTCCCGCAGAAGGCAAGGCTTCGGCTTCTCTGCAGGTCCCCGGGGGTCACGAAATCGGCCGCCGCCTCGACGAGCCCGCCGAGAGCCTCCGCCGGCGGCACGGCCGCCGTCCCCGGGGGGTGCTTCACCCGGTGGAGGCTTGCCGCAAACCGCTCGAAGGACGGCGCCAGCTCGGGCGACGCGAGGTCGATCCGGGCCGCCTTCGGTGTGCGGCGCTGCAGGTCCCGGACGTACTCTTCGATCCGCTGCTCCACGGCGAAGGCCTCCGCAGGCACGGGCGCCCGCAGCGGCGCGGCCGGTGTGTCGCCGTCCCCGGAGGGCGCCCCGCCGTGCCGCTCGAAAAGACGAAACAGGGCGCTGCCGGGATGGATGCCCCCGCCGGCGGGGGGGCCCTTCTCCCCGGACCGAAGCGCCCGTGGGGTCCGCACGGACAGGACGATCGCGCCCGGCAGGGCCTCGCCGTAGCACCGGAAGACGAACTCGGAGCAGATCATGGGCTGCCGCCCCGTGTCGAAGAGGCGCAGCAGAAAGCCCGCGGCGGCATCGAGAGTCTCCCGGACAAGCCCCCCGAGGGCGGGCGAGTCGACCAGGTTGCGGGTCAGGCACAAAAACGCGAGAAGCAGAACCTGCTCGAAGGCGTACCGCTCGCCGCGGTCCAGGTAATGGCCCGCCTGTTCCATCACGGGATCGAGGCTCGCCGGGGGCTCCTTGAGCCTTCGCGACTCGACCCACTCGGCGTCCCCGGCGCTCCTCGCCAGCTCCCGTCTCACGAGCCCTTCGCGGATCGCCTCACCCACGGCCCGGCCCGTCTCCCCGTGACGGCCGATGAACAGGGCCGAATGGCTGACCTGCGAGCGGTCGATGAGCCGGATGGCATCACTGATCCGTCCCCTGCCCCTGTACAGCAGGATGTCGCCGGGCATCAGCTGCGCAACCGGAAGATCCCTCTTCATCCCGTCCCGCCTTCCACCGCTTCCGGATCCCCCGCCTCTTGAGCCTGCGCGGGGCCCCTCGGCACGAAGGGCAAGAGGTCATGGCAGGTCCCGCCCGTTCCGTGCCGACGGCCGCAGGGCATCCTATCAATTTTGCGCCGGGAGGACAATGCCGATCCCGATGACCCCTGCGGCCAGCAACCGCCTGCCCTTCGCTGAGCAGCCCCGTGCCCATGGCCACGGCGATCAGCACGCTCACCTCGCGGGCCGGGGCCACGTGGCTGACGGGCGTGAACACCCCGGCCGTCAGCACGAGGATGTAGGACAGGGGGGTGAGCAGCACGGTGCGTCCCAGATTCGAGCAGTAGTCCACCAGGACGGGCGGCAGCAGCCGCGTGCTGACGGACACCTTGTCCCAGACCGTGTAACCGGCGATCAGGCCCCCCGCGGCAAGGCCGTATCCGACGGCGCGGCCGGCATGGCCGGGGCCGAGTCCCTGCAGCCCTCCCGAAACGAAGAAGACGCCTGCGACGATCAGCGCGGCGCCGGCCAGGGCGAGCAGGCCGGGCCGCTCCCCGCTTGCTTGGCGAGAAAGTTCCACGGGGCGTGGACGAAAGCGGCAACCGGGATCAGGGCGAGCCCAAAGCCGGTCATCTTTCCATCCGATCGGGTCCAGCGCGTCATCCGCGCGGCCGGCGCTGGTTTTCGATACCCCG
>MVQS01000102.1 GCA_002067855.1 Syntrophaceae bacterium PtaB.Bin038 | reverse complement strand
CTGCCGCCGCTTCTGGTTGTCGATCTCCTCGATGACGGCCATGGGGATCACGATCTGGTTGTCCTCGAAGGCAAACAGGGCGCCCGGGTTGTGAAGCAGCACGTTGGTGTCCAGGATGTACGTCTTGATCATGGGGGTCATGCTCCTTTGACGCCGCGGAAGGGCAATGCCCTTCCCCGCGCAGGAATCCCGACAGGGGGTTGTCCCGATCGGTTCACGGCAATAGTGGTCCTGCGGGGTGGAACGGATGACGGCCGAAACCGGGCCGGTAGGAAGGGTTCGCTGGGTTGATCCGATTGCAGGATGTCCTCCTGTCTATAACGCCGGGCCCTCCGGCGCTCGGATGATGGTATACTCGAAATGCCTCTGCCTGAGCCCGGGTCCCCTGCCGTAATAGTGCCACTTCGGAAAGTTGAAATCCGATGTGACCGAACGAGGAAGCAGGAGCGCCGCCTTGAGAAAGGCCTCGAGATCCGGCACGTTGTATATGTTCAGCTCATATCCCCAGCGCTCCAGTTTGTCAAGGATTTCCTGCTTGTCCGGTGCCTTCCAGTTGATCGAGAAGCGGTTGATCCCCCAGCCGTGGAGCACGTCGAGGACGGCCAGGGCCTTGGTCGGCGCCCCGAGGATGAGGGGAACGAGGAAGTCGACGGGGCACTGCACGACGGCCCCCGGGAAGGCCTTTGCGAGCTTGCGGAACCCCTCCTCGCGAAGCACCTCCACCATCCCGTTGAACCAGAGACGCCCCTCGGGCACGCCGTGCGCTCTCAGGATCCCCGCGACGCGGTCGAGCAGACTGCCGTCCTCCTTGAGGTCCAGCTTGAGCGACTTGTCCGTCCCCCGGAGGCTCTCGAGGATCGTCCCGAGGCCCAGGAGCGCCTCGTCCGGGTCGGGCGGCGTTTCCTCGAAGGAGTCGTGCCGGAGGACCACCCCCTCGCCGTCCGGGTCGAGTCGGACGTCGCACTCGGCCCACTCGACGTTGGAGGCGAGGAACTGCCGCAGGTTGGCCTCGTCGTTCACCCCGTGCCAGACGAACTGCACGTGGCGCGGCAGCGCCCGCTCGGGCACGAGTTCCGTGATGTCGTAGTCCCGTCCGGCCACCGACCGAGCCGGGAGATGCCCGCGCTTGGACCGGAAAAGGGTGTGCGCGTGCAGCAGGAGGATCTCGTCCCGGCCGTCCATCTCCGAGACGGCCTGCAGGTTCTCGGGCTCGTTGTCCACGAAGGCGATCACGCGGAAGCCCTCTGCCCGGAATCGGCGGATACCCTCCACCTTCTCCTCGACAACGCCCTCGCCCCAGCCGCGGCGGTTCATGAAAAGATGCTCACTGCGGAAGCTCACCTTGTACTCCCGCCCGATGTTGTTGAGCGATCGGAGCGTTTCCCTGCGGATCGACTCGGGGCGGCCCGTGTTGAGGCCCACGTGGGTCCGGGGCTGGATCTGGAACCACCGGATGACCTCCATGACCCCCGCGAAGGGCCGATGGGAGCGCAGGATCGCCTCGGTCGTCCAGCAATGACCGGCGTACCAGGCCAGGACCTCGTCCCGCAGGGCGCCGCCGATTGCCATCGATTCCAGCAGCGACACCACCTGGCTCTCGTTCACCGTGATGCCCTCCACGGCCAGATCCCGGAACCACTCCGTGCCGTGCGCACGGTCGTAGGACTGCAGGGCGTGGTGGATCATGTAACGGGTATCGAGGATGGTGCCGTCGATGTCGAAGAGGATCATGAGGTCCTCGTCGGGATGGCGGCGCCGCATTCTCTCGTAGTGATCGGAGAGCCGTTTCATCCAGGTTGCCATTCACACCCCGGTTCCTTCGTTCCCTGGCTTGTGGGTTCGTCGGTTCATTCTCGGGCCAGGGACCCGAGGATTCCCCGAACGATTCGTTCAAATCCGGTCCCCGTGGACGAAAAAGTCCATCGTCGAGCCCGTGACGCTGCTGCGCCCCGTGTAGAGGAAGAAGACGATCCACAGGCCCTGCAGCGAGAGGATCATGGCGGGGCTCCAGAGGATACGGAGGCCGGCCGCGAGATCCACGGCGACAGGGGCCGATGCGGGAGCGAGCAGGGTCAGGGCCGCCGCGTAGAGGACGGCGGCGACATTCATCCGCTGGTAGGCCGAGATCCGGGCGTGCCCGCGGAAGTCCGCGCGGAGAAACTCTGAAAAGAAGCGCCACCCCTGCGTGACGGCCGCCGTCACAAGGAACGCCGCGACAAACTGCGAGGCCAGGAACAGGACGGCCCCCGCGAGCCCCGCCGCGCTGTTCACGACGGTCGAGAGGGCCTGCACGGGGACCACCTTCTGTCCGTCAAGACCGCTTTCGTAAGCGATCTTCTTGGTCTTGCCCGTGAAGGTGAAGCACCAGCGTTCGAGACGGTCCCGCACGAAGGGGCCGAAGTCCGAGAGCGGCCGGCCGTAGCAGCAGCCGAAGCTCACGCAGGCGAGTCTCCCCACGCCCTCGCCGAGGGCGTAGGCGACGGCGATGGCGGCGATCATCGGGAAGACCGGCAGCGGCCACCCCGACAGGGCCTCGACCCCGCGAACCAGGAACGGGGCGGCCAGGATGCCCACGAAGGACGCCCCTCCGACGGTGAAGGTAAAGCTCTTGCCCTCGATCAGCCGCGCGAGGAGCTTCGCCGCTGGGGCGCAGAGCCCGAGCACGGCGACGAGCACTGCGCCGGCCGCCTCGAGCGGCACACCGAAGGATGCCGTCAGGACGAGGTAGACGCCGGCGGCGAGCACATAGGCGCTCGCGCTGAAGAACCCGTACCAGGTCAGGTTCAGGCCCGCCCAGCGGCCGCTTTCGTGCTTGTGAAGGGGCACGGCGGCCATTATCTGCCAGCTCTCGCCCGGCAGCGTGCGGAAGGCCCACCGGAACAGCACAGCGAGGACCAGGGTCAGAGTCGCGATGAAAATCGTTTCGGTCATGGGATCACTCTCCCGGCGATGGAGTTTCGATCTTCACGGCCCGGCCGACGGCCGAGCGCACCTTCACGTCCGTCTCCGCCAGGGCGAGGCCGAAGGCCCGCGTGAAGCGGCTCTCGGCCCGGCGGCTCCTGCGGTTGCGGACGAGATCGTCGGAGAATTCCACCCGGTCGCGCTGGAACAGGACGATGTCGGTGCTGCTCCCGGGCATGTAGAGGCTCTTGGGGCGCCCCTTGCGGAGAAACATCCCCGGCCGGACGGGGGACGGGCTCTTGTAGCAGGACTCGCTGTAGCACTGCGTGATCCCTCCGATCATCAGCGCCGCCACCTCGATCATCGCCACGAGGCCCGCCTGAGTGCCGCCGGGCACGTCGGTGTCGATGACCGTCACGACCCGCTTGTTCTTCGAGTAGGGCGTCACCAGGGCGATGACGGCGCCGGGGTTGCAGGAGTGGTATGCGCCGTCGATCTCGTAGATGTCCCGGACCGTCCCCGCCACGGGGGTGTGGTTGTAGTGGTATTTCTCGGGCGTGAGCCGGCAGACGATGAAATCCCCGTCCCGGAATGCCTCGAGCCACTCGACTTTCCCCGCACCCAGGAGCTCTTCGTAGTCGAAGAACTTCCCCTTCACGCAGAGGCCCGAGCTCTCGGAGAGGGACCCGAGGAGGACCTTCGAGTCCGCCGGCGAGACGACGGCCCGGGGGTCGGCGGGCATCGGGCGGCACTCCCAGTAGCGGATCTTGCGTTCGAAGATCTTCCGGGGCGTATCCAGGGCCGCCGGGTGGTCCAGGCACTCCCGCAGGTCGATGCCGCACGACCGCAGGAAACCGCCGTTTCCGGTCAGGCGGCCGCCCAGGAAGAGCTCGTAGTTCAGGAACCCGAGGATCCCGGACATGCGGCTGCCCGTGACGGCGCGGAAGACAGCCGGGGCGTTCTCCCGGAGGGACCCGTAGAGGAACCGGATCACCCCGTCCCAGTAGAGGCGCTCCGTCTCGACCCTATTCGTTTCCCGCTCGATATACTGGTGGGTCGTGATCATGGATTCCGTCCTTCGCGAGAGCGTGATCGCATTCGGCCTTCACCAGGGCGATGTGGGCGACGAGCACGAAGATGAGCCGCCGCAGGGTTTCCAGGGGGAGCCGCTCGTCGAGCGCGTCGCCCCGCACGCGGGCTACGAACTCCGCAGGCCCCTGCCCGGCCAGCACGAACTGCAGGGCCCGATGGACCGCCGGGGCGTGCGGGGCCCGCCGGTCGGTCCCCTGCAGGTCCTCCGCCAGGAACCCCAGGGCCTCCTCCATGTGGCGCCTGCGCAGGTCCTCCCGGTACCAGCGCTCGGCGGCGCGGTTGAACTCGTCGCTGTCCAGGTCGAAGGGGGTCCGGATGCCCGCCGATGCGCAGATGCCGCGGGTGAACTTCCCCTCCGCGGAGAAGACCTCGGGCTCGTCGATCCTCCGGCGCAGGTCGTCCAGGGTCCCGCGCAGTCCCATCATCTCGATGAGCCCGGCGGCGTCCTCCTCGAGGATGTCGACGAGGGCCTTGCGGTACTCCCGGTTGTAGACCCTCAGGTAGCCCGGGTAGCGGCGGCTCGGGCGGACCTTCGCCGTGCGAGCGACGATCCGCTTGAGGAAGAGGTTCCCCGTGTCGGACCGGACGAAGAAGGTCGGGATCCCCACGGCCGTCCCGAAGATCACCTGCCTGCGCTCGCTCTCGATGAAGGGGTCGTCGGGGATGTGGGCGTGGGCCGTGCGCCCCTGGGCGATGTACTGCATGGCGAGGGCCGTGACAAGGGTTTGCAGGTCGACGGCCCGCCCCATGTCCTCGCCGAAGTTCTCGAAGAGGCTGTACTGCCTCCCCTCGAAGCCGGAGAACCCCATCACGGACTGTTCGCGGAGCTTGTACAGGAGGTACAGGGACATCTTCGTGCTGAAGACGCCGAGGTCGGCCAGGTCCTTCTTCAGGCGGTCGCTGTTGCCGATCGCGCCGTTGAGCGCCGGACTGCGCTCGGTGCTCATCAGGGAGACGAGGTAGTCGATGAGGCGGAAGTCGGGCACGAAGTCCCCGCGAAGCCTCAGGACGGTGCCGAGGACCCGGTCGAACCACTCTGGGCCGAAGGGGGTCACGGGCCGGCCGAAGAACTTGATTTTCGCCTTCTTCTTCCAGCGGCGCCAGAACATGCGCAGGTGCGTGTAGTCGATCTCGTGGGGCAGGTAGCCCAGCACCCTCTCGGGGTGGAAATCGGCGAAGTCGATGCGGTAGGGCGCGGCGCTGTAGGTGCCGACGAAGAGCGGCATGAAGTGCTCCACGACCTTGATGACGAGATCCCCCACGTACTTCTCGTGCAGCCGCGTGTAGCCGGTGCCGCCCCGGGAGAGCAGGGCCGTGAGCTTGCGGCTCCCGAGGCTCACGTGGGTGCCGTTGTTGGCGAGGCTGATGTTCGAGAGGTTGGGCAGCACGGCCAGGTTGTTCGTCAGGATCCCCGCCTCGCGCAGCTTCTTGACGGCGTTGAGCTGGCTGCGGCTCAGGACCTCGTGGCACAGGTGCATGTAGTCGTACTTCGCCTCGCCCCGGTCCCAGCCCGACAGGCAGGGGTTCATGAAGAGCTCGCGGTAAAAGGCGTCGGAGATGCACTCGTTGAGCCGCTTCTGGCGGACAGGGGGGTGAGGCGACAGGAACACCATCGCCCTCTGCCCCGTCTCCCGCAGGCGGAACTTCTCTCCGGCCCAGCCCATGAGCAGCTGCGTGAGCAGGAAGCGGGCGGCCGTCTCGGCGGCCACGGCCCGCCCCATGCCCCCCGACGGGTGCAGGAGCGCCACGTAGAAGGAGTGGGTCTCGGGGGAGGTGTTGTCGCACAGGAAATGGTCCAGAAAGGCCATGCCCGCGTCGCGGATGGCCGGGGGCGTGTCCGGCCGGTCGCTCACGACGTCGGCCAGCGACAGCTTCAGCAGGTAGCTGATGGGGACGCGGATGTGCTCCTCGCCGTTTTCCACGAAGGCGAACTTGTGGGCGTCGGAGCGGAGCCCCGCGGCCCGCTTCTTCTTGTCGGCCAGCAGGTCCGTCCGGAAGATCGCCTCCGCGGCGGGGCTGAGGGTGCACCTCGGGAAGCGGACCCAGCTGTTCTCCCAGACCCTCTCGAGATTGCCGTCGAGATACTTCTCGAGATCGGCCACGGCCTTGCGCGGCGCGTCGCCGGAGGCGGCCCGGCGCAGGATGTTCGAGTAGTAGTTCGACTGCTCGATCAGGATCGGCAGATCCACGTCCCGGCGCCTGCCGACGACGAGGGCCTGGAGCTCCGACTCGGCCCCGGCCGTCGCGTCCCCGACCGTGAACGGCAACGTCGCGAGAAGTGCGTCGGGCGTGCGCCGGTCGATGCGCATGCGCCCCGCCATCTCGTCAAGCGACAGGTTGAGCTCCTGCACCACGGCCGACGGAACCGGTCCCGCGGATTCAAGCACTCTGCTCATCGCATTCTACCTCCCTTCCCCGTCCTGAACGTCTCGAAGGGGTCTCTTCGGTCCGCGGGGTTCGGTGCCATGCTCCTCTTCCCCGGGGATTCTTCCTCCGTCTTGCACTCGATGCACACCGTCGTCGCGGGGCTCGCCATCAGCCGCTCGAATGCGATCGCCCCCCCGCACCGTTCGCAGGTGCCGTACGAGCCCTTCTCGATCCGGCCGAGGGCCTCCCGGAGCGAGAGCAGCAGGAATCGGTCCCGCTCGCGGATCGCGAGCTCCGTGCTCACGGCCGACTCCGACGCGGCCAGATCGTAGAGGTCGGGAAGCGAATCGCCTCCCTTCTTGATGGAAAGGATGCTGCGGTCGATGCTTTCCTGCAGGGCGCGGGCGCGCTCGGCGAGATGTCGCTTGATGATGTGGAGCCGTCGTTTTCCCATCGGGGATTCCCTCGCCCTCCGTGCGTGCGGCCCGCCGGGACGCGCGGGCATTGTGTCACGGGATGAACGATAACCCCTCAATATGAAGAAATCATGACGGTTTCGTGAAGAATCGATGAAGATTGGGCGGAAGGGAATCCCGCCGTCAGCGCTCGGCGAACTTGTACCCCACGCCGCGGACGGTGACGATGTAGGTGGGACTGTTCTCGTCGCCCTCGATCTGGGCCCTCAGGCGCCGGACGTGAACATCGACGGTGCGGGGCTCGACGAAGGACTCGTCGCCCCAGACCCGGTCCAGGATCTGGTCGCGGCTGTACACGCGGCCGGGGTTCTGCGAGAGAAACCGGAGCAGCTTGAATTCCGTGGGGCTAAGGTTCACCCTGCGGCCGTCGACGGTGACCTCGTAAGACTTCAAATCGATTCGAAGCCCCTTGAACTCGAAGATCTCGGGTTTCTCGGGCTGCCTGCCGGCGTCGGAGCGGCGCAGGACCGCCTTGATGCGCGCCACGAGTTCCTTCACTCCGAAGGGTTTGGTGACATAGTCGTCCGCGCCGACCTCCAGTCCGATGACCTTGTCGAACTCCTCGCCCTTCGCGGTGAGCATGATGATGGGGATGGCGGACGTCTCGGCATCCCGGCGGAGCCGCTTGCAGACCTCGAGGCCCTGGATCCCGGGCAGCATGAGATCGAGCACGACGAGAGCCGGCTTCTTCGTCCGGACGAGCGCGAGGGCCTTCTCCCCGTCGAAGGCCTTTAGGACCTCGTACCCCTCCTTCTCGAGATTGTAGGCCACGAGGTCGGCGATGTCTTTCTCGTCGTCCACGATCAGGATCCGGGGAACCATGGGCAACCCCCTCGGTTTGATTCGGGGGGCATCATACCCTAAAAGAGATGCTCCATCAAGCCGCGGAGGTGGTCGACCCGGACGAGCTCGATGCCCTCGACCCTCGGGCCGCCCCGCAGCTGCGTGCGCGGCAGGACGCAGCGCGCAAACCCCATGCGGGCCGCCTCGCGGATGCGCACCTCCATCCGGTTGATCCCGCGGATCTCTCCCGTGAGGCCCACCTCGCCGAAGACGACCGTCTTCGGGTCCACGGGCCGGTCGAGGAAGCTCGACGCGACGGCCGCGACGACCCCCAGGTCCACGGCCGGTTCGGCCAGCCTCACCCCGCCGGCTACGTTCACGAAGATGTCGTGGTTGCCCAGGTGCAGGCCGCCGATCTTGTCGAGCACCGCCACCAGCAGCGACACGCGGTTTCCATCGACGCCGATGGCCGTCCGCCGGGGCATGCCGAAGCTCGTGGCCGCCACGAGGGACTGGATCTCGACCAGGATGGGCCGGGTGCCCTCGATGGCCGCCACCACGACGGAGCCGGCCATCCCCGCGGGCCGCTCCGTGAGGAAGTACTCCGAGGGGTTCGCAACCTCCACGAGCCCTCGGTCGCGCATCTCGAAGACGCCGATCTCGTTGGTGGGGCCGAAGCGGTTTTTGATCCCGCGGATGATGCGGTAGGAATGGCCCGAGTCGCCCTCGAAGTACAGGACCGTGTCGACCATGTGCTCCAGGACCTTGGGGCCCGCGATGGAGCCGTCCTTCGTGACGTGGCCCACGAGAAAGACGGGGATGCCCGTTTTCTTGGAGAGGATGATGAGACGTTCCGAGGCCTCCCGGACCTGCCCGACGCTCCCGGGCGCGGAGCTCAGCAGCGAGCTGTACACGGTCTGGATGGAATCGATGACGACGGCGTCGGGGACCACTTCCTTTATATACTTCAGGATGTTCTCCAGGGACACCTCCACGAGGACGTAGAGGCTCTTCGAGGAGGCGCCGATCCGGTCGGCCCGCATCCGGATCTGGCCGGCCGACTCCTCGCCGGTGACGTAGAGGACCCTTTTCCCCGCCGAGGCCAGCCGGTGCATCACCTGCAGCAGCAGCGTCGACTTGCCGATGCCCGGGTCACCGCCCACGAGGACGGCCGACCCGGCCACGATCCCGCCGCCGAGGACCCGGTCCAACTCCCCGATGCCCGTCTTGACGCGGGCCTTCTCATCGGCCTCGACAGCGTCGATGGGACGGGGCTTCTCGTTGAACTGGAACTCGGGGGGCACCCGGGAGTCCTTCGGCGCGGTCGGCTCCTCGGCGAAGCGGTTCCACTCCCCGCAGCCGGGGCACTTGCCGACCCACTTGGGCGACTCGTAGCCGCAGTTCTGGCAAAAAAAGGCGGTTTTCTGCTGCTTTTTCATAATCGAACCGGCCCGTGGCAGAAGGCTTGGGGCGTGAGACGCCTTACGCCTCGGCTTTGTAACGAGTTTACGTGATTCAGCGCTTTTTCTGATTTTGGTTCGTTTACCCTCTTGCAAAACAAAACGG
>MVQS01000101.1 GCA_002067855.1 Syntrophaceae bacterium PtaB.Bin038 | reverse complement strand
GACCTCCGTTGTTCGACATCCTGGCGTGGGGACTCAACGCCGGGAAGCCAGGCCGAAGGACACACGTACGCGTCTCGAAAACCGCCGGAAACGAGCCTCCCGGCAAAATGGGCAGCCTGACGTCCGATCATGGAACCGAGTGTAAGACAGCTCAGGCGAAAGGGCAATGCGATAAGAATGTGTTCAAATCGTATATGAAAAATATACGGTTAGTTCAGCGAGGCAAGGTAGGTGCGGAGGTTGACTTTCTTGCCGGTGACGGCGAGCTTCTTGCGGATGCGGTTGCGGTAGAGGGCGACCGT
Source organism: Syntrophaceae bacterium PtaB.Bin038 (assembly GCA_002067855.1). GTDB lineage: Bacteria > Desulfobacterota > Syntrophia > Syntrophales > UBA2192 > UBA2192. The sequence continues at coordinate 3,558 of MVQS01000101.1, read as the reverse complement.
GGCCGGCGAGACGTCGAGCAACTCGCCGATCTCCTTGCTCGTACGGCCCTCTTTGACGAGGTTGGCCACCTGGAGTTCCTTGGGGGTAAGGTTGAGAACCTTCGAGGAAAGCCTCTGGGAGAAGGGCGAGATGATGCTCAGCAGGTTCGACTCCAGGATCTTGACGCAGGACCGTTCCTGCTCGCCGAGGCGGCCCGTCTTGAGCTTGCCCAGGTAGGGAATCACGAGGTGCTTGATGTTGGCGAGGACCTTCTCTTCCATGTCGTGACGGTCCTGCTCGCGCTGCTTGAGCAGGACCTTCAGGGCCGTGTTCATCTCCTCGAGGTTGCGCGACTTGGCCTGGATCTCCCTTTCGCGACGTATCAGGACCTTCTCCTGGCGCTTCAGCTCCGTGATGTCGGCGTGGGAGGAGACGCTGCGGCGGGTCCCCGGGATCATGGAGATCGTGACGAGGACGTCCTTCACGTCGCCCTTCCGGTCGACGAAGCGGAATTCGTAACGGCTCGGAGCGGCTGCGGGGTTCATCCTGCGCTGGTTGTGGTACCGAAGCATCCGGTCGCGATCCTTTTCCGCAGCGAATTCCAGCCAGCTGCGCTTTCCCTCCCAGTACGCCTTGGGCGCCCCGTAGAGACGCTCGAACTCCGAATTGACGAGGGAGACGGTCGTGTCCTCCTCGATGATGATCGTGGCCGTGCCCGTCGTCTCGAAGATGGTCCGGTACAGGGTCTCCGACTCGCGGAGCTTCTCCTCCATGACCTTGCGGTCGGTGATGTCCATGAAATGGCCGAAGATGGCGGGCCGGCCTGAGTAGGTGACCGGGGTGACCGCCTCCATCACCCATCGGATGTCGCCCGCGCGGGTGACGATGCGGAACTCATGGGCCGTCGTCCGCTCTCCCCGGAGCATTTCACGCGCCATCCCCTTCACATGCGCTACGTCGTCGGGGTGGATGAGGCTGTCGGCCTTCCGTCCCTCGAGGTCTTCGATCGCATAACCGGACACGGATGCGGTGATCGGGTTGACGCGGACGAACAGGCCGTTCTGGGCCACGTACATCCCCACGAAGGACTTTTCCGTGAGCGTCCGGAAGATGTGGTCGCTGCTTCGGGATCTTGCCGGGGAAGAGGGGACGGGTTCGTGCTGCGCCTGCGGTGCCGTTACGGGGGGGATCGTGGCGGACGGTTTCATGGGTTGATCGGGCTGCCGAGCCGGGATTCGTTTCCTGCGAAGACCCCGACGTCGTCCGAGGCCGTACGTTTCGCACTGTAAAGGAGATTCGCCCCGCTGTCAAGGGGAGGCAACGACGAGGGGCTGCACGAAGAAGCGGCCGGCGGCCGTGGTGCAGGGTCGCTGCGGCCACCGGCCGGCTTCGGGGTGCAGGGTTACTTGAAGGTCACCGAGATCTCGGCGGGACCTTTCGGGTCGAGCCCGACATAGCGGGCCTTGACGGCCGTGTTGGGCGCCGTGGGGGTGAGCTTCGTGATCGTTCCGAGGGACAGCAGATCCCCCTTCTTCAAGGCGATGCCGTCGGCCTTCAGGGAATCGCGGATCCAGAGAACGACGTTGATGGGGTGATCGAGAAGGCTCGACCCGGGCGCCTCGATCAGCATCGTGCCCTTCTCGTCGTAGATCTGGCACTTGAAGGTTTTGAGCCGTTCCATCCACTCCGCGCTTGCCTGCACCGGGATGGGGTCCCCCACGATGCCGTACCGGGCGGCCACATTGACGGCGGCAAGCAACGCCCCGTTGATCTTCACGTCCCCGGCATAGACGAGATCGGGCAACTCGATGAAGGGGATGGCCGCGTCGATACCGGCAAGGGCCTCCATCGGGGTCTTTGCCGAATTGACCGCCTCGCTGCCCACCCGCAGGATCAGATCCCCCTCGTAAAGCGGCCGGGCCCCGAAGGCGGCCTCGATCGTCGTGCCCGACTTCAGGATCATTTTCTCCAGAAGCGTCCCGCGAACGGGCGCCGTCACGCCGAAGACCTTTTGAACGCTCGGGTTCGTGAGTCCCGCCTTGTACCCGACGACCTTGCCGAATGCCGGCGTGATCGCGGCGATGAACTCGGCCTGGATCTTCATGGCCTGCTCGAGGGTCGGGGCCGGGTCAGGGGCCGGCGCTGGCTGTTTCTTGAGGTAAGAGTCGGCGAGCTTCGCGCCTTCGCCTGCCGCGAGGGCCTGGTGGCCCAGGGCCAGGACGAGGAGCACGCTCAACAGGGCCGCGCGCTTCCGATACACGTTTTTCATCTCGTTTTCCTCCTGATGTCCGGTTGATGCGTTGTCGGGATCGGGTGAGAGGCACGGGGCGTCCGTCAGGGACCGTAGCGGATGCTGAAGTCCCGGAAGGCCCCCGTGTAGGCCTCCTCGGTAACCTCCACGTGATCGACGAAGGCATGGCTGGGTCCGATGCGGCACCATTCGACGAGCCGATCCACGTCCTCGGGCTGACCCTCGAACACGGCCTCGACACGCCCGTCGGGAAGGTTCCGCACCCATCCCCGCACGCTGTTCCGGATGGCTTCGTTGCGGGTCCTGGCCCGGAAGAAGACGCCCTGGACGGCGCCGGCGACGATGACGCGGACGCGTTTCATAGAAACAGGCATTAGGCTAAAGGCTAAAGGCTAAAGGCTAAAGGCTAAAGGCTAAAGGCCACATCCCTGCCTACGACTTTTCCGCTTCTGAGATGAGCTTGAGGAACGCGTCCTCGTCGAGGATCGTCACGCCCAGGGACCTTGCCTTCTCCGCCTTCGAGCCGGGGTCTGAGCCTGCGACGACGTAGTCCGTCTTCTTGGACACGGAGGACGCGGCGGTGCCGCCGAGGGACTCCACCCTCTCCTTTGCCTTTTCGCGCGTGAACCCCTTGAGCCCCCCGGTGAAGACGAAGGTCTTGCCCGCGAGAGCCGCCGAGGTCGGCCGCTTCTCCACGACGGGCCTCACGCCGGCCTCCTCCAGTTTCCGGAGCAACCGGACGTTGCGCGGGTCGCGGAAATACCGGTGCAGGCTCTCGGCGATGGTGGGTCCGATCCCCTCGACCGCCGACAGCTCCTCGAGGCCTGCCGCCTCGATCGCCGCGAGGCTCCCGAATCTCTTCGCCAGGATCTTCGCCACGTACTCGCCCACGTGCCGGATCCCCAGGGCGAACAGGAACCGCTCCAGCGGCGGGCGCTTCGAGCCGGCGATGGCCGCGACCAGGTTCTCCGCGGACTTGTCGGCGAACCGGTCCAGCTCGAGCAGCTGTTCCTTCGTGATGGAGAACAGGTCGGCCGCGTCGCGGATGATGCCGGACTCCAGCAGGCGGTTGACGATCTTTTCGCCGATCCCCTCGATGTCCATTCCGTTGCGGGACACGAAGTGCCGGATCCGTTCCCGGAGCTGTGCGCCGCAGTCCGGGTTCACGCAGCGGTGGGCGACCTCCCCCTCGGGCCGCACAACGGGGGAATCGCAGAAGGGGCATCGCCGGGGCATGCGAAACGGTTTCTCTCGCCCCGTGCGCCTGGACTCGACGACCTTCACCACCTCGGGGATCACGTCGCCCGCCCGCTGGACGACGACCGTG
>MVQS01000100.1 GCA_002067855.1 Syntrophaceae bacterium PtaB.Bin038 | reverse complement strand
CCCCGATCCGTGCGCATACGCTGCAAATGTTTTCCGAATGAAGGACCGGTAGGCCTCGTCGACGGTGCAGGTCAGCCCCGGCGGCAGTTTCTTCCGCTCGGACGCCGTGAGCGATGCGTACCCCTCGCGGGCGACCTTGGCGATGATCTCCCGGGGCACGTTGATGCCGACCAGCGGGATCCGTTTCTGCCTCGAATACAGGAAGATGTCCCGATACAGAGCCCAGGGCATGCCCCAGTTCTCCCGGTAGAGCGCCTCGAACTGTTCCGTCGGCATCCCCCGGCGCCACCATTGTTCGAGGCCTTCCTGGCTCTCGGCCCTGAACATCTCGAGACCGATCGCGAGAACGACGCCCCCCTCGTGGAGGGTCCGGACGATCTCGAGCTGCAGGTCGTGGTGGGCCCGATTGTCGTGGGTCTCGCCGATGACGATGACGCGGCTCTTCGCGGCCTCGGCGACCATCCGATCGAAGGAGATGACGGCACGGTCCGACAGGCGGACAACGTCGCCGTCCCGGCACCCTGCATGGATCGCAAGCATCGCCGCCGCAAACGACGACGCGAGGATTCGAACCGCCGTGCTCATCGCCTGTCCCCCCTTTTTCCGCTTACCCTATATGGGTCGGGACGCGTGCCGTTGTCAAGCACAGGGTCCACTGCCGCCTTTCTTTACAGCGAGCCCGTTGTACCTGCCCGTCATATCGTAAATCATTAAGAAAATTTAACTTGACAAGATTCATCAACATTATTAATGAACCTACGTTGCGCCGGTAATGCAGGATGATTCGATTGCGCAGGATGCAATGAGAATACAGGTATAAGGTAGACTCGCTGCCGTCCGGCGTCTCCAGTTCGCCCCGTTTTCAGCACGGGGCATGGAGCACCGAGAAGGGGAGGTGGTTGCCATCTACGCGAGAAGATTGTCCCGGCAAATCCTCGGTCTCATTACGATCCTCTTCCGCGGGCCCATGATCGCCCTGCTCTCGTTGTGCCGATTTCTCAAGTTCAACTGTATCTTCACGGTCTATCCGGGCTCCGAGAAGGATATCGAGGGATACCTGCCTCCCGGCTTCAAGTGGGCGAAGCATCTCGTTTCCGGAAAGCCCTTCGTGGCCGGTGTCATCACAACCGGAAACGGTCTGGGGCGAGGTCTCGTCCTGGCGGTACCGAACACGGTGGACCAGTTCAAGCAGGACAAGAAGCTGGTCGGAACCATCATGAAGAACCTCAAGCTCACCAAGTCCCTCACCGGGGCCAAGACAATCGCCATTGCGGGGCAGGGCCCGCGGTTCTTCAAGTCCCACTTCCCCTACGAGCAGCCCTTTGTCTACGGGTTGAAGGGGCGCGTCTTCTCCGTGGTGGAAACCGTCGAGCGTGTGGCCGAAAGGCACGGCCTGATCAAAAGTGAAACGACCGTCGCCATCCTGGGCGTGGGAGAGATCGGCGCGGCGATCATCGATAACCTCGAAAAGAAGGGATACCGGGCCGTCGGGATCGGCATCCGTGTCGTGGACGGCCGCGTGGAGATCGGACACGAGGGGGTGGAGACGCTCCGGGGCGCCGATCTCGTCATCGTGCAGACCCCGAGGGGCGACGACGTGGTCCCCTATTACGAGAACCTCAAGAAGACGGCGATCCTGATCGACGATGCCCACCCCCGCATCACGATCAAGCCCGGCGAAGTCAAGTTCTACAAGGTCGCCATCGGGCGTTCGGGCGTCGAGTTCAAGCCCCCGCTCCCCGGTTACGAGAAGTACTGGATCCCCGGCTGCGTCCAGGAGTCCCTGGTGGTCGCCGAGTCGGGCAAGGTCGACATGTCCCAGGAGGATTTCAACAAACGGTCGAAGGAACTCGGCTTCTTCGCCCACCTCGTCGACGACCGGTAAAAGCAGGACAAAGGTTCGAGGATCAGGGACAACGGCAATGAATGCAGGAAAGGCGAAGAAGCGAGTTCTTCGCCTTTTTTCTTCCCTGTACCCGGGTCGCTGGACCCTGAACCCTATCCCGGCTGTCCGCTCCCGTTCGCCGCACCTGCGCGGTCGAGCGTGGTCATGACCTTCAGCCCGTCGAAATCCACGTAGAACCCTGCATCCCGGACGGGGACCCCCATGGCCGCCTCATCCCCCGCATCGGTCGCCGCCGCGTTGCAGATCCCGATTCCGGCGAAGTAACAGACTGCGTTGTTCCGCTCGGCGTGTTCGAGGTTGTAGAAAAACTCGCGGTCGTCGGCGAGTCTGCCCTTGTTCGGGTAGACGTCGGTCCGAACGACGACGAAACAGAGCTTCCCGTTCTTTCGGGCCACGATCTGCGGCGTCACGGCCGGCGACGGGTTGGCCCCGAGAATCTCGTAGCCCTCCTTCACCATCTCCTCGTAAACGATCTGGACACCGAAATCGTGGATCTCTTCCCTGGTCATCGTGCTCTTCGTTTCCACAGATTTCTCCCCCGCGGTCGATTGAATGTTTCCCCCACTAGGCCGCCTTGTCCAGCTCCCTGCGTACGGCCATCGCGATCTTTTCCAGCGTGTAGGGCTTCTTCAGGTACTGGCCCGCCCCGAGCCTCTGGGCCTCCCGGACCCGGTCCGTTTCGGCGAACCCGCTCACGATGATCGCCTTCTGTCCCGGGCGCAGTTCCCGGATCTTCCGATACGTCTCCAGGCCGTCGATGCCGGGGTCCATGATCATGTCCAATATCACGAGGCTGGCCGGCTTCTCCTTCAGGTATTCGACGGCCTCCTCCCCGCTGGCGAGCGTCTCGGTCGCATAGCCCAGCTTGCGCAGCATGGCCGAGGCGAGTTCCCTCTGCTCCTCCACGTCGTCGACCACCAGGATGGTCTCCCCCCTCGCGAGGTAGTCCTCGATAGGGATCTTGCGGTCTTCGGGCTTCACCGCCGATCGGCTGACGGGGAAGTAGAGGATGAACGACGTCCCCTTGCCTTCCACGCTCTCGATATCGATGTAGCCCTTGTGGTCCTTCACCGTCCCCCAGACGACGGCCATGCCCAGTCCCGTGCCGCTTCGGCCCATGATCTTCTTCGTGTAGAAGGGCTCGAAGATCTTCTTGATGTCCTTCTGGGCGATC